>NZ_CP040792.1:3000000-3165486 GCF_021952865.1 Clavibacter californiensis
GGGGTCGGCGATCTCGATCTGCACGCCCCAGATCGGCTTCCCGACGGTGCCGGGCCGCGCCGGTACGCCGACGTGGTTGAACGACGCGACGGGCGAGGTCTCGGTGAGGCCGTAGCCCTCGTGGATCTCGGCGTCGAACTGCTCGCGGAACGCGTCGATGACGGCCACGGGGATCGCGGCGCCGCCCGAGATGGCGTAGCGGAGGACCGGGCGCGCGGGGTTCCTGGCGGCGGCCGCGAGCAGGGCGAAGTACATGGTGGGCACGCCCATGAACACCTGCGTCTCGTGCTCGACCATGAGCGCGAGGGCGGTGTCGCCGTCGAAGCGCGGCACCATCACGATCGTGGCGCCCGCCCGGAACGACGCGTTCATGGTGCAGGTCTGCCCGAAGGTGTGGAACAGGGGCAGGCAGCCGAGGATCCGGTCGCCGGCGCGCAGGTCGAAGGTGTCGAGGATGAGCACGTCGACCTGCATCACGAGCGCGAGGTGGCTGCCCTCCGCGCCCTTCGGCTGGCCGGTGGTGCCGGACGTGTAGAGGATCGTCGCGGTGTCGGACGGCCGACGCGGCACGTAGGTGCGGATGGGCGTCGCGGCCTGCGCGAGCTCCTCCAGCCGGTCGGGCCCGCCCTCGGTGGCGGCCGGCACGAGCACGCTGATCACCGGCACCTCGGCGAGCGCCGCGCCCTTCGCGCCCTGCTCGAGCAGAGGGCCGGCGCAGACGAGGAGGGCGGATCCGGAGTCGCGCAGCACGTACGCGATCTCCTCGCTCTTCAGCAGCGCATGCACGGGCACGACCACGCCGCCGAGCGCGAGCACCGCGTAGTACACGCGCGGGAAGTCGGCGACGTTCGGGATGAGCATCGCGACGCGCGTGCCCTCCCCCACACCGCGCGCGGCGAGGGCGCCCGCGTAGGCGCGCGTCTGGTCCCAGAGCTCGCGGTAGGTGGTGGGGACGTCGCCGACGACCACGGCGACGCGATCGGCGTGCCGCTCAGCCGACTCGGCGAGGATCGCGGCGACCGAGACCGAGGCGAACCCGGTGGTCGTCGGGTGGTCGTCGGCGAGGAGGGGCGTGTCGGAGCTCATGGGTGGATCCCGTCGGTCGTCGTCGACTCGGGCGGCGACTGCGACCCGCGCGCCGTGGTGTCCCGGCGCCTTTCCCCGACGTTACCTCCGGGCCGCGGCCACGGGGAGGGGCGGCGCCCCGCGGATAGACTCAAACCAGCATGGAATCCAGCATCGCGTACCCGCCCGAGCTCCCCGTCAGCCGGATGCGGGACGAGATCGCCGACGCCATCCGCGACAACCAGGTCGTCATCGTCGCGGGCGCGACGGGATCCGGCAAGACCACGCAGCTGCCGAAGATCTGCCTCGAGCTCGGCCGCGAGAGCATCGGCCACACGCAGCCCCGACGGCTCGCCGCGCGCACCATCTCGGAGCGCATCGCGGAGGAGCTCGGCGGCGAGGTCGGCCAGCTCGTGGGCTACCAGGTGCGGTTCACCGACAAGGTCTCGGCCGACACCCGCATCAAGCTCATGACCGACGGGATCCTGCTCAACGAGCTGCAGCGCGACCGGCTGCTCAAGAAGTACGACACGATCATCATCGACGAGGCCCACGAGCGCAGCCTCAACATCGACTTCCTGCTCGGCTACCTCAAGCAGCTGCTGCCGCGCCGGCCCGACCTCAAGCTCATCATCACGTCGGCCACCATCGACCCGCAGAGCTTCTCGAAGCACTTCGGCGACGCGCCCATCGTGGAGGTGTCCGGGCGCACGTACCCCGTGGAGATCCGCTACCGCCCGCTCGTGGCCGAGGCCGCCGTCGCGGGCGAGGACGACGACCTCGCCGACGCCCCGCTCGAGCGCCCGGCCGACGATCGCGACTTCCTCGAGGGGATCAACGCGGCCCTCGACGAGCTCGCCGCCGAGTCGTCGGGCGACGTGCTCGTGTTCCTCAGCGGCGAGAACGAGATCCGTGACGCCGAGGACGCGATCCGCAGCCGGGACCTCCCGCACACCGAGGTGCTCCCGCTCTACGGCCGGCTCTCGTCCGCGGACCAGCACCGCGTCTTCCAGCCGTCGACGCAGGCGGGCGTGCGCCGCCGCATCGTGCTGGCCACCAACGTCGCCGAGACGAGCCTCACGGTGCCCGGCATCAAGTACGTCATCGACGCCGGCACCGCCCGCATCTCCCGCTACTCCGTGCGCTCCAAGGTGCAGCGCCTCCCCATCGAGGCGATCTCGCAGGCGTCCGCCAACCAGCGCTCGGGCCGCTCCGGCCGCACGAGCGACGGCATCGCGATCCGCCTGTACTCCGAGGAGGACTTCGCCCGCCGGCCCGAGTTCACCGAGCCGGAGATCCTGCGCACGAACCTCGCGGCCGTCATCCTGCAGATGGTGTCGCTCGGCCTCGGCGACATCGCCGCGTTCCCGTTCCTCCAGCCGCCGGACTCGCGCGGCATCAAGGACGGCGTCGACCTGCTCACGGAGCTCGGCGCGGTCGTCCGCTCCCCCGACGGGACGCCGGCCCTCACCAAGGTGGGCCGCGACCTGTCGCGCCTCCCGATCGACCCGCGGTTCGCGCGCATGGTCGTCGAGTCCCGGAAGCACGGCGTGAGCCGCGAGGTCATGATCATCGTGGCCGGCCTCACCATCCAGGACGTGCGCGAGCGCCCGCTCGAGAAGCGCCCGCAGGCCGACCAGCAGCACGCGCGGTTCGTGGATCCGTCGAGCGACTTCATCACCCTCCTCAACCTCTGGAACCACCTGGAGGAGAAGGAGGCCGAGCTCTCCTCGAGCGCGTTCCGCCGCATGTGCAAGGCCGAGTTCCTCAACTACGTGCGCGTGCGCGAGTGGAAGGACGTCTTCCGCCAGCTGCGCCAGCTCGCGCGCCCGCTCGACCTGCAGATGAACGAGCCGAAGGCCGACCCGGACGGGATCCACAAGTCGCTGCTCGCGGGCCTCCTCAGCCACATCGGGCTGAAGGACGCGCAGAAGAAGGACTACGTCGGCGCGCGGCAGTCGCGCTTCGTGGTCTTCCCGGGGTCGGCGCTCGCGAAGAAGCAGCCCGACGCGATCATGAGCGCCGAGCTCGTGGAGACGAGCCGCCTGTTCGCGCGCACCAACGCGGCCATCGACCCGGCCTGGGCCGAGCCGATCGCGGGCGCGCTCGTGAAGCGCACCCACAGCGAGCCGCACTGGGAGAAGAAGCAGGGCGCGACCGTGGCATGGGAGCGCGTCACGCTGTACGGCGTGCCGATCGTGCTCAAGCGCCGCGTGCAGTTCTCCCGCATCGATCCCGCGTACGCGCGCGAGCTCTTCATCCGGCACGCGCTCGTCGAGGGCGACTGGGAGTCGCAGCAGGCGTTCGACCGCGCCAACCGGAAGCTGCGCGAGGAGCTCGCCGAGGTCGAGGAGCGCACGCGCCGCCGCGACATCCTCAACGACGACGAGGCCGTGTTCGAGTTCTACGACAAGCGCATCCCGCGCGACGTCGCCTCCACGCGCGCCTTCGAGGGCTGGTGGAAGAAGCAGCGGCAGGAGACGCCGGAGCTCCTCACCATGACCGCCGAGGAGCTCCTCGCCGAGGACGCGGTCGACGTCGACGAGGCCGCGTTCCCTCCCACCTGGCAGCAGGGCGACCAGCGCCTCTCCCTCACCTACCGCTTCGAGCCGGGCGCGCCCGACGACGGCGTGACCGTGCAGGTGCCGCTCGCGCTGCTCGCGCGCCTCAGCCCCGCCGGCTTCGACTGGCAGGTGCCGGGCATGCGGCGCGATCTCGTGACCGCCATGATCAAGGCCCTCCCCAAGGCGCTGCGCAAGAACGTGGTGCCCGCCGCGGACTGGGCCGACCGGCTCCTCGAGGGGCTGCCCGAGCCGGATCCGCAGCACCCCGTGGCCTTCACCACCACCATCGCGGGCCTCATCATGCGGAAGGCGCACGTGCGCGTGGCCGACGACGACTTCGACCTCGACCGGATCCCCGCGCACCTGCGCATGGCGTTCCGCGTGGTCGACGAGCGCGGCCGCGAGGTCGCCGCCGGTCGCGACCTCACGCAGCTCCAGGCACGCCTGTCCAGCCGTGCGCGCGACAGCGTCGCCCGCGCCACCGCGCGCCCGGTCGAGCGCGTCGCCGGCGCATCCGGACCCGCGACCCGCGGCATGGAGCGCACCGGCCTCACCACGTGGGACCTCGACGAGCTGCCGCGCTTCGTCGACACCGCGCAGGGCGGCACGGGCGACAGCCGGCACGTCATCCGCGCGTACCCCGCGCTCGTCGACGAGGGATCCACCGTCGCGATCCGCCTCATGGCGACCGCCGAGGACCAGGCGCGCGCCATGCCCGGCGGCGTGCGGCGCCTGCTCGTGCTCGCCATCGCGAACCCCTCCGCCTACGTGAAGCAGCACCTCACGAGCCAGGAGAAGCTGATGCTCGCGACGAGCCCGTACCCGAACGTGCAGGCGCTCTTCGACGACTGCCTGCTGGCCGCGATCGACCAGGTGCTCGAGCGCGTGGCCCCCGGCGGCGCGATCTACTCCAAGGAGCTGTTCGAGACGGCGCGCGACCGCGTCTCGGGCGTCGTCATGGACTCCATGTTCGACACGGTGGCGCTCGTGAACCGGATCCTCACGGGGTACCGCGACGCCGAGCGCGCCATCAAGCAGGCGACGAGCATGCAGCTCATCGGCGCTCTCACCGACGCGCGCGAGCAGCTCGCCGGGCTCGTGCACCCGGGCTTCGTCTCGGCCACCGGACTCGCGCGCCTCCAGCGCCTGCCCGCCTACCTCTCCGGCCTCACCCACCGCGTGCAGCGCCTGCCCGACCAGCCCGCGCGCGACCGCGCGTGGATGACCGAGGTGCAGAAGGCGACCGACCTCTACCGCGAGGCCGGCGGCGTCATCCCGTCGGCGGCGCACGCGCCCGAGTCGCTCGTGCACGCCCGCTGGATGCTCGAGGAGCTGCGCCTCAGCCTCTTCGCCCAGCACCTGCCGACGGCCGAGCCGGTGTCGCTGCAGCGGATCCGCAAGGTGCTCGCGGGCTGACGGGCGGCGGGTCGGCGTTTCCTCACGCGCGTAGACTCGATCCATCCCGCACGACCGGCCGCACCGGCGGCGTGAGGGTGCGCGGATCGGGGGATCCGCCGCGAGAGCTAAGGGGGACGCGCATGGACACCGACCTCCGGGAGCGCCAGCGACTCGAGTCGCTGGAGGCGCTGCATGTCTTCGGCACGGCGCCCGAGACGCGCTTCGACCGCATCACGGTGATGATCGCCGAGTTCTACCGCGTGCCCATGGCGGCCGTCGGGGTGGTCGGCGCCGACGCCATCTGGATGAAGTCGGCCACCGGCCTGCCCTCCGCGCGCTGGCCGCGGAACGGCACCTTCAGCGACGCGGCGCTGGCGGCCGAGGGCGGCATGCTCGTCGTCGAGGATGCCCTGCTCGACCCGCGCCTCGCCACCTCCCCCAGCGTCACCGGCCCGCTCGGGATCCGCTTCTACGCCGCGCAGCAGCTGCGCGCGCCCGACGGCAACGTGATCGGCGTCTTCCTCGTCGCCGACACCGCGCCGCGGTCCTTCGGCCCCACCGACCGCGCCCGCCTCTCCCTCATCGGCGACTTCTTCTCCGAGGAGCTCGCCCGCGAGACCGACAGCCACCGCGCCGCCGAGGTCGCCCGGGCACTCAGCCCGCAGGCCGCACCGCACCTGGACGGCTACGAGGTCGCGGGCACGAGCGTGCCCGCCCAGGTCGTCGGGGGCGACGTGCACGACTGGTTCCTCGAGGACGGCGACCTGCGCCTCACCCTCGCCGACGTGATGGGCAAGGGCGTCGGCGCCGCCATCCTCGCCGCGGGCGTCCGCGCCACCATCCGCCTCGCGTCCCGCGCGCACGGGGTGCGCGACACGATGGTGCACGCGGCGGCCGCGCTCGTCGACGACCTCTCGACCGCCGGATCCTTCTCCACCCTGTTCCACGCGCGCCTCCAGCTCGCCACGGGCATCCTCACCTACGTCGACGCCGGGCACGGGCTCGCGCTCGTCATCCGGGCGGACGGCGCGATGCTGCGCCTCCGCGGCCACCACCTCCCGCTCGGGCTCGAGGCGGAGGACGCGTGGCAGGAGCAGTCCGTGCGGCTGGATCCGGGCGACGGCCTCGTGGTGTTCAGCGACGGGCTGCTCGACTTCTTCCCCGACGAGGAGGCGGCGTACGCCTACCTCGCGGGCCTCCTGGCGCGGCACGGATCCGCGCGGCGCTTCATCGACGCCCTCGTGGCCCTCACCCCGGCGGGGCAGGCGGACGACTGCACGATCATCGCCGTGCGGCGCGCGGGGGCCTGACCGCCGCTCCCGAACGGATGCAACGGGTCTCGCTGCCCGGGCGACGCCGGACGCGTGTGGAATCCGTTGAGAATCATTCTCGATAAGCCGGTAGTCTGCGCCTCGTCCCGCGCCGCCGTGCGGGGCCCACGCAGCTGCACGGAGGATCCCCATGACCACGCTCCCCAGGAGGCATCCCGCGACCACCGCGGCGCTCGTCGCCATCGCGATGACCGCGGCGGTGTCCGGCTGCGCCTCGTCCCCCGCGAGCTCCGCGGACGCCACCACGGGCGGCACGCTCCGCGCGGCCTTCCCCGGCGGCGGCGCGGCCGAGACGCTCGACTACCTCGTCGGCCCGACCGCTCTCGACTACGTGCGCGCGCGGCTGGTGCACGCGCCCTTCTGCGAGATCGACGCGTCAGCTCCGGACGGCGTCTCCTACGGCGCCCTCTCCTCCATCGACGTGAGCGCCGACCTCTCGACCTACACGCTGCACGTGCGGCCCGACGTGCCGTTCACCGACGGATCCACGCTCACGGCCGCGGACGTCATCTACTCGCTACGCGCTCCCGGGCTGCTGCACGGCCTGCCGTTCACGCAGATCGTCGCGCGCGACCTCGACGTCGACGCCGCCACGGCCGTCGACGACCTCACCGTCACGCTGCCGACGCGCCACCCGGTCGCCGACGGGCGCCAGCTCATCTGCCAGAGCATGCTCGCCATCAAGGACGGCACCACGGAGTTCACACCGACGACGCCGTCCTCCGGCCCCTTCACCATCAGCGGATTCGAGCCCGGGCAGAGCACGGCCCTCACCCGGAACCCGACGTTCTACGGGAACGCCCTCGGCACCGGACCGACGCTCGACTCCATCGAGCTGCTGTCCATCTCCGACCAGACCGCCCGCGAGGACGCCCTGCGCCAGGGCCAGGTCGACTACGCGAGCGGGCTCGCCCCGGCGCAGGCCCAGGAGCTCACGGGAGCGTCCGGGATCACCGTCTCCACCAGCGAGCTGCCCTACGCCTCCTCCCTGCAGTTCCTGATGAACCCGTCCTTCGCGCCCTTCGCCGACGAGCGCGTGCGCGAGGCGTTCAAGCTCGCGATCGACCGCCAGCAGATCGTCGACACCGTCTACTACGGCCACGCGTTCGCGGGCGACGACGTGCCCGGGCTCGGCTTCCCGAGCTACGACACGACGCTGCCGCAGCGCGAGCACGACCCGGACCGGGCGAGGGCGCTCCTCGCCGAGGCCGGACAGAGCGGCATGGCCGTGACGCTCACGGCGGGCCCTGAGCTGCCCGGCATGGTCGAGACCGCGACGCTCGTCGTGCAGGACCTCCGCGCGATCGGCGTGGACGCGACCCTCTCCCAGCTGCCGGCCGGCCAGCTCTACGCCGACTACGCGGCCTACCAGAAGCTGCCGTTCGCGGCCGGGTACACGCCTCCGGCGCTCTTCGAGCCGAACCACGTGCCGGGAGCGCTGCCCGAGGCGGACGCGCTCGTCGCCCAGGCGCGCAGCGCCGCCACCCCGGAGGCCCGGCTCGCCGCGTCGCACCAGGCCCAGCAGATCATCTGGGCGAAGGGCTACACGATCCAGCCGGTGTTCGTGCCCTCGATCAGCGCGCAGTCCGACGGCGTCGCGGGCGTCCGGGAGCTGCAGTTCCCCGACCTGTCGCGGGCGACGGTCGCGGCCAGGTGAGCTCCGCGGCGCCGCTCGGCCGGTGGATCGCCGGGCGGTGCGGCGCCGCGCTCATCACCCTCGTGGCGCTCTCGGCCGTCGTGTTCGCGAGCGCGTCCGCGCTGCCCGGCGACGCCGCGGGCGCCCTCGCGGGCAGCGGCGCGACCGCGGCGGAGCACGACGCCCTGCGCACGGACCTCGGCCTCGACCGCCCGGTGGTGGAGAGGTACCTGGCCTGGGCCGCCGGCGCCCTGCACGGCGACCTCGGCAGATCCCTCGTCTCCGGCCGCGAGATCGCGCCGCTGGTCGCCGAGCGCCTCGCCGACACGCTCACGATCACGGCGCTCGCGGTCGCGGTGATCGCGGTGATCGCGACCGGCCTCGGCCTCGCGTCGGGTATGCGGGAGGGCAGCGCGGCCGACCGATGGCTCACCTCCCTCACGGTGGTCATGATGGCGACCCCGGACTTCCTCGTCGCCATCGCGCTCCTCGTGCTGTTCACCTCGCTCGTGCCGGTGCTCCCCGCCGTCGCGCTCCTGCCGCTGGGCGACGCCGCGTGGCAGCACCCGGAGGTGCTCGTGCTGCCGGTCGCGACGCTCGCCCTCGCCGGCGCGGGCCCGGCCGCGCGGATGCTGCGCGCGGCCGTCGTCGACGTGATGCGCGCCCCGTTCATCGAGCACGCACGGCTGAACGGGATCCGCGGCCTCCGCCTCGCGCTCGTCCACGTGCTGCCGAACGCGGCGGCGCCCGCGCTGCAGTCGCTCGCGCTGGTGGCCGCCGGGCTGCTCGGGGGCGGGATCGTCGTGGAGACGCTGTTCGGCGTCCCCGGCATCGGCCTGGAGCTCACGCGCGCGGTGTCCGCGCGGGACGTGCCGATGGTGCAGGCGGTGGCGCTGACGCTCGGGGGCACGGCCCTCGCGATCCTGCTGGTCGGCGACATCGGCGCGGCCCTCCTCCGTCGCCGCCGGGGTGCCGAGCAGGTGCGCGGATGAGCGAGGCGCGCGGCGGATCCCGCACGCCCGGCGGACCCCGCACGTTCGGCGGGTGCCGCGTGCTCGGCGGGTGCCGGGTGCTCGGCGGGTTCCGGGTGCTCGGCGGGTGCCGGGTGCCCGGCAGGTTCCGGGCGCTCGCCCTGCTCCTCGCCGCGGGCGTCGTCGCCGCCGCCCTCCTCGGGCCCCTGCTGCCGCTCGGCTCGCCGGACGAGGTCGTCGGGCGGCCGTTCGCGGGTCCGGACGCCGCGCATCCGCTCGGCACGGAGCTGCTGGGGCGCGACCTGCTCGCGCGCGTGGCGGCGGGCGGGCAGGGTCTCGTGCTCGAGGCCCTCGCCGCGACCCTGATAGCGAGCGCCGTGGGGCTCGCGATCGGGATCCGGGCGGGGCTGCGCCCGTCTCGGGTGTCGGATGCGGCCGTGCGCGTCGTCGACGCGGTGGCCGCCCTGCCCGCGCTGCTGGTGCTGCTCGTCCTCGCGGCGGGCGCCCCGGGCCAGCCCGCGGCGATCGTCGCCGCCATCGCCCTCGTGAGCGCGCCGTTCTCCGTGCGGGTCATCCGCCAGCAGACGCGCATCGTCGCGGCGGCCGACCACGTCGTCATCGCCCGGGCGCGCGGCGACGGGATCGGCAGCAGGCTCCGGCACGACATCCTCCCCGGGATCCGCTCGGTCGCCCTGGCGGACGCGGGCCTCCGCTTCATCGCCGCGCTCCAGCTCGCCGCCGCGGCCGGGTTCCTCGGGGTCGGCGCCAGCGCGCCCGCGGCCGACTGGGGGCGGATGGTCCGGGAGGACGTGGTCGGGATCCGCTCCAACCCGCTCGCGACCCTCGTGCCGGCGGGGCTCCTCGTGGCGGTCGCGCTCGGCGTCACGCTCGCGGTGGATGCGACGAGCAGACGTCAGGGAGGCGGCAGGTGATCCCCGCCATCGAGGTCCGGGGCCTCACCATCCGTGCCGCGACAGACGCGACCGACGCGACCGCCCCCGGCGCGGCGCTGCTCCACGGGATCGACCTCCGCGTCGCGCCCGGCGAGGTCGTCGGGCTCTCCGGGCCGTCCGGCAGCGGGAAGTCGACCCTCCTGCACGCGCTGCTCGGCCACCTCTCCCCCGGCAGCAGGGTCGCCGCGGGCACCGTCCGCGTCCACGGCGTGGATCCCCTCACCCCGGCCGGCCGCCGCCTCCTCCGCGGGCAGGTCGTGGGGCACGTGCCGCAGGATCCGGCGAGCGCCCTCGATCCCGCGCGCACCGCGCTGCACCACATCCGCCAGGCGGCGCGACGGTCCGCGGGCCGCACCTCACGCGCGGAGCTCGGCCGGGTCGTGCTCGAGGCCGCGCACGACGCGCGCCTCGACCCCACGCTGCTGCGGCGGCGCGGATCCGAGCTCTCGGGCGGCCAGGCGCAGCGCGTGATCCTCGCGGCCCTCCTCGCGGCGCAGCCTGCGGTGGTCCTCCTCGACGAGCCCACGAGCGCGCTGGACGCCGAGACCGCCGACCTCGTCGCGCGCCACGTCGCGCGCCTCCCGTGGCTCCCGGCAGTGGTCCTCGCCAGCCACGATCCCGATGTGCTGGCGCGCACGAGCGGGCGCGTCGTCACCCTGCGCGACGGAGCCCATGCACCCGGCGGGACCCGGGACGCTGCGCCGCCTCCGCGTGCTGCGGCGACGGCGACGGCTGCGTCCCGCACGGCCGCACCGGCCCTCCCCGCCGTCGACGTGTCCGGCCTCCGCATCCGCTTCGGCGCGCACCGGGTGGTCGAGGAGGCCTCCCTCCGCATCCCAGCCGGCGGGATCGTCGCGATCCGCGGCCGGTCCGGCTCCGGGAAGACCAGCGTCGGCCGCGCGATCGCCGGCCTGCTCGTGCCGGAGGCGGGCGTGCTCGAGGTGGCCGGCGCCCGCATCCCGTGGCCGGGCGACGACCGCTCCACGTACCAGAAGCCGCTCGTGGGGCTGGTGCTCCAGGACTCCCGCGCCGCCCTGCACCCGGGCGAGACGGTGCTGGCGACCCTCGCGCGCGCGGGTCGCGCCGCGGTGCGCCAGGGCTCCCCGGCCGTCGATCCCGCCGAGCTGCTCGGGCGCCTCGGGCTGGATCCGCGCCTCGTCGACCGCCGGCCGCACGAGCTGAGCGGCGGTCAGCGCCAGCGCGTCGCGATCGCCCGGGCGCTGGCCGCGGCCCCGGCCCTCCTGGTGTGCGACGAGATCACCGCGTCCCTCGACGCGACGGCCGAGCGGACGGTGCTCGACGCCCTCGACGAGGCACGCGCGCGCACGGGCGTCGCGATCCTGCTCATCACGCACAGCGCGACGGCGGCCGAGCGCGCCGACCGGGTGCTCACGCTCGCCGACGGCCGCCTCGGCTGACGGGTCGTCAGTGGCCGCCGGGCGCCCCGCCCGTCGCGGCCGGCAGCTCCGGCCGGTTCGCCCACGCCGACCAGGATCCCGGGTACAGCGCCGCGTCGATCCCCGCGATGGCGAGCGCCGCGATCTCGTGCGCGGCCGTGACGCCCGAGCCGCAGTAGACGCCCACCCGGTCGCCCGCCCGGATGCCGAGGTCCGCGAACCGCGCCCGGAGGGCGTCGGCCGGGAGGAACGCGCCGTCCTCGGCGAGGTTCCCGGCGGTCGGCGCGCTCACGGCGCCGGGGATGTGGCCCGCGCGCAGATCCACGGGCTCGACCTCGCCGCGGTACCGCTCCCCCGCACGCGCGTCGAGCAGGACGCCGGTACGCGCCACGTCCGCGGCGGCGGCCTCGTCGAGCGTCGCCAGCGCGCCCCGGGTGAGCGTCACGTCGCCGGGCTCGGGCGCGGTGGATCCCGTCTCCAGCGGCAGCCCCGCCGCGACCCACGCGGGCAGCGCGCCGTCGAGGATCCGCACGTCCGCGATGCCCGCGTCGCGCAGCAGCCACCACGCCCGCGCGGCGGCCGTGTTGCCGCCGTCGTCGTGCACGACGATCGCGTCGCCCTGCCGGATCCCCCAGCCGCGCGCCGCCCGCTCGAGGTCGGCGGTCGCGGGCAGCGGGTGCCGCCCCTCCTCGGGCGCACCGTGCCCTGCGAGCTCCGTGTCGAGATCCGCGTACACAGCGCCAGGGATGTGCCCGGCCTCGTGCAGCGGCCGGCCGGGAGGTCCGCCGAGCGACCAGCGCACGTCGATCACGCGCACGTCGTCGCGGGTCCGGAGGGCGTGGTCGAGCGCGGTGGGGGCGATGAGGATCTCCATCACCCCATGCTCGCAGCGCCGCGCGGGATCAGACGAGCGGCTTCTCGAAGCAGACCGAGTTCGTGACGGGGATGTACGGCGGGTACACGTCGATGGGCAGCCAGCCCGCGGTCGCGTAGAGCTGGATGGCGTCCGGCTGCCGGTCGCCCGTCTGCAGGATCAGCCGTCGCGCGCCGCGCTCCCGGGCCACGCGCTCCAGCTCGGCCATGAGCACGCGGGAGAGCCCTGTGCCGCGATGCCCCGGATCCACGACGACCTTCTTCAGCTCCAGGTCGTCGCCGAGGTGCCGGATGACGCCGTGCGCCGCCGCATCCCGGTCGTCGCCCTCGAGGACGAGCAGCACGACGGCCTCGACGTCCGCCGGGTCGAACGCGAACGCGACCGCGGCCTTCGCGGGCCAGTCGGGGTCGTCGTCGTGCCGGCCCTCGTACCGCACGTCCATCTCGGCCTCCATGGCCTTCCGGATCCGCGCCCCGCGCGGGTCCTCCCAGCCGACCACCTCGGTGCGGTACACCCGTCCGTCGCGCGCGACGTGCCGGGTCCCGGGCTGCTCCTCGGTCATGCTCCCTCTCCCTCCGGGCCCGACCGGATGCCGGCGCGGGCATGACGACGCCCGCACCGGCATCCGGGTGGATGCGCGGCGCGGGCGGCGTCGATGGTGCGGTGCCGCGGTCTCCCGCGGCGGGTGTTCCGGTGCTACTTGGCGCCGACGGTGGCCGACGCGTTCGACTCGTACGACGTGTTGGTCGACTCGAAGAAGTTGACGAGCTGCAGCGTGTCGTTCGCCGTCGCCATCCACTTCGCCGGGTTGGAGACCTTGTACTCGGCCTCGAAGCCGAGCTCCTCCAGGCGGCGGTCGGCCAGGTACTTCACGTACTGGTTGATGTAGTTCGCGTTCAGCCCGAGGATGCCGTTCGGCAGGAGGTCGCGGTTGTACTGCTCCTCCATCTCGACGGCGTCGAGGATCATCTGCTTGATCTCGGCGGCGAACTCCTCCGTCTGCAGGTCGGGGTTCTCCTCGAGCACCGTGAGGATGAGGTTGATCCCGAACTTCAGGTGCAGCGACTCGTCGCGCACGATCCAGTCCATGAGCGAGCCGAAGTTGCGCAGCAGGTTCCGCTGGCGGAACGACAGCGACACCATGAAGCCCGAGTAGAACCAGATGCCCTCGAGGATGACGTTGTACGCGACGAGGTTCCGGACGAAGTCCTTCTTGCCCTCGGTGGTGGTGATGTCGAGGGTCTGCTCGGTCATGCGCTTGATGAACTTGACCTCGAACTCCTCCTTGCGCGCCATCGACGGGATGTCGACGTGGGAGTTGTACGCGGCCTCGCGGTCGATCGGGAACGTCTCCAGGACGTACTCGAACGACATGCAGTGGTTCGCCTCCTCCCACATCTGCTTCGCCAGGTAGAGGTGGCACTCCGGCGCGTTGATGTAGGGGTAGACGCCGAACGCGAGCGCCTTGTTCACGAGGAGCTCGTTCGGGTTGAAGTAGCTCATGAGGAACGTGATCGCGTGGCGCTCCTCGTCCGTCATCTTCTTGAAGTCCGCGATGTCCTCGCCGAGCTGGATCTCGTTGGGGAACCACGTGTTGGCGACGGCCTGGTCGTACAGGTCCATGGCCCACTGGTAGTTGACGGGCTTGAGGAGGAGGCCCTCCTGGATTCCCGTGCCGAGGATCTTCGACATTGGTGTCTCTACTTTCGCGCTGCGTTACGGGTCGTGCGGTGGGGCGGCCGGTCGGGCCGGGAGGAGCTAGGAGCGATGCCCGCCTACTGGCAGGAGTCGCACTGGAGCTCGTCCATGGGGTCCATGGGGACGACGTAGTCGCCGAACGTGTCGTCGTTCATCAGCGTGCACCTCCCACTCCGCCGAAGCCGAAGCCCTTGCGGGGCGCCGGGGCGGACTGCGGGGCCGGGGCCTCCGCGGTCGCGCTGGATGCGGGAGCGGCCGACGCGGGGACGGCCGCGGGTGCGCCGCCGCCGAATCCGCCGAAGCCCTTGCGCTTGGTGCCGTCGGCGTCCTGCGACTTGTCGACCTTGACGGTCGACTGCTCGGCCGTGTGACGCGGCTTCATGTGCAGGTAGTACGTGGTCTTGACCCCGCGCTCCCAGCCGGCGAAGTAGATGTCCATCATGTCGCCGAGGTCGCGCGTCTCGAGGTACATGTTGCGGCTGATGGCCTGGTCGATCCACTTCTGCGCACGTGCCGCGACCTCGAGGAACGCGTACGGCGAGAGCTGGAAGCTCGTGCGGTACGTGGCCTTGACCGAGTCCGGGATGGCGGCGATGTTCTGGATGTCGCCCTGGCTGCGCAGGATGTTCTCGCGCACGGCCTCCCAGATGCCGAGCTCCTGCAGGTCCTTCACGAGGTTCCTGTTGACCTCGAGGAACTTGCCCGAGGAGGTGGAGCGGCTGAAGATCTGCGAGAACTGCGGGTCGAGGCCGGGCGTGGTGCCCGCGACGAGGCCGATGGACGCGGTGGGCGCGATCGCCATGAGCGTCGCGTTGCGCATGCCGCCCTTGACCTTGGCGCGCAGCGCGTCCCAGTCGAGGCGCGTGGTGCGGTTGACCTTGACGGGCACGCCGCGGTCGGCCTCCATGAGCGCGATGGAGTCGAGCGGCACGAGGCCCTCCGACCAGCGCGAGCCCTCGAAGTTCGGGTACGCGCCGCGCTCCTTCGCGAGATCCGCCGACTCGTCGATGGCCGCGTAGGAGACGTGCTCCATGATCTCGTCGATCAGGTCGTACGACTCCTCCGACTCGTAGGAGTAGCCGAGCTTCTCCACGATGTCGGTGAAGCCCATGACGCCGAGGCCCACCGCGCGGTTCTGCTGGTTGGAGAAGTCCGCCTCCTTCACGCTGGAGCGCGTGATGTCGATGAGGTTGTCGAGCTGACGCACCGCGAGACGCGCGCTCTGCTCGATCTTGGCGAAGTCGACCTTGCCGTCGGCGAAGTGCTGCGACAGGTTGATGGACGCCAGGTTGCAGACGGAGACGTTGTCCTCGTCCTGCGGCAGCGTGATCTCGGTGCAGAGGTTCGAGAGGTGGATCGTGCCCGTGTTGTTGTTCAGGGCGCGGTTGTTGATCGTGTCCTTCCAGGTCAGCCACGGGTGGCTGGTGGTCTGGAGCGAGATGAGGATCGACTTGAACTGCTCGCGCGCCTTGATGCGCTTGAACATCCGGATGCGACCGGCCTCGGCCTCGCCGACGTAGAACGCGTAGCGCTCCGAGAAGGCCTTGCCGTAGAGCTCGTTGAGGTCGGAGACCTCCAGCGGGTCGAAGAGGTACCAGTCGTCGTCGTTCTGGACGCGCTTCATGAACTCGTCGCTGATCCACACGGCCGTGTTGGCGGTGCGGGTGCGGCGGTACGGGTCGCCCGAGTTCTGGCGCAGGTCGAGGAACTCCGGGAAGTCGAGGTGCCAGTTCTCCATGTAGAAGCACAGGGCGCCGAACTTCTTGCCGCCGCGGCTGACCGCGCGGAGCACCGAGTCGATGGTGTGCATGAACGGGATCGGGCCCGTGGAGGTGGTGTTGTTCGAGCGGATGGGCGAGCCCTGCGCGCGCAGCTTCGAGACGGAGAGGCCGATGCCGCCCGTGCCCTTGGTGAGCCACATGACGTCGCGCGTGGTCTTCGCGATGTGCTCGATGTCGTCCTGCATCTCCATGACGAAGCAGTTCGCGAGCTGCGGGTAGATGGTGCCCGCGTTGACGAGGGTGGAGCCGGCCGCGAGGTACTCGAGCTTCGACATCTTCTCGTAGAAGGCGATGGCGGTCTCGGTGGGGTCCTGCTCGTTGAGCGTGAGGCCCATCGCGATGCGCATCCAGAAGTACTGGGGCACCTCGAGGGCGTCGCCGTTGCGGCCCTTGATGCCGTAGCGGTTGTTCAGCGTGACGACGCCGATGTACTTGAGCAGCTCGTCGTGCGCGGGCTCGAGGGCCTGGGCGAGGCGCTCCAGGTCGAACAGCTGCACGAGGCGCGAGTCGAGGAGCATCTCGTCGACGCCGCGCTGGATGTTGCGGGCGAAGTGCTCCGCGTGAAGGCGCTTGAGCTCCTCGGGCGACGAGTAGTCGCCGAGGACGCGCTTGTAGATGGTCTTGAGGAGGAGGCGCGCGGCGACGGTGTCGAACGCCGGGTCGTCCTTCACGTTCTGGAGCGCGACCTGGATGACGGCCTCATCCAGCTGCTGCGTGGTGATCCCGTCGAAGAGGGTGATCTCGAGCTCGGAGGCGATCTGCGTGACCCAGCCGATGTTCTCGTCGAGGCCCTGCGTCGCGTCCTCGATGGCCAGGTTGATGCGGTTCGCGTCGTACGGCTCCCGCGTGCCGTCGCGCTTCACTACGGTGATGGACACTCTGCTCCTCGTCGTCTTCATCGTCCGCGCTGATCGGCGGCGGACTGTCCTGCGGTCGGCGGTGACGCGGTGCGGGACGTGCCCGTCGCCTGCGTCTCACCAGCCCTGGTCCTCACCAGGGGAAATGCTCGGCGAGCCCTCGTCCGCCCTGCTCCGCGGAGCCAGGACGATGGGGTTGCCCGCCGTCACATCACTATATATGCGGGCACCCGGCCGAGCCCAACCCCATATGTAGTGGGCGTGTCGTCCACAGGTGTGGACAACTCCGCGGACTTGTCCACAGGTTCCACAGGCTACGGAGCTCCCCCGACATCGCCGTCCGGTGGCGCCGGGGGCTGCGGGAGGAGGCCTCCCGGCCGGTAGGATCTGACCCTCGTGAGCACGTACGGAAGCCTCCTCAAGACCCGCGGCGTGGGCCGGATCATCGCCGCCCAGCTCGTGGCGCGCTTCCCGGGCGGCATGCTCTCGCTGGCGTTCCTCATGCACGTCGAGCGGATCCACGAGTCGTACGGTGCGGCCGGCCTCGTGCTCGCGGCGACGAGCATCGGCCAGGCCGTCGCCGGCCCGCTCACGAGCCGCTGGATGGGGGTCTGGGGGATGCGCCCGGTGCTCATCCTCACGTCGGTCGTCTGCACGGTCGCCGTCGTCGCGGTGGCGCTCGGCGACGAGAGCACGTCCGTCCCCGTGTTCATGGTGCTCGGCCTCGTCGCGGGTCTCGCGAACCCGCCCGTGCAGCCGGCCGTCCGCACCATCTACCCGAAGATGGTCAACTCCAAGCAGCTCACGCCGCTGTTCTCCCTCGACGCGTCGGCGCAGGAGATCATCTGGGTGCTCGGGCCCGTCATCGCGACGTTCCTCGCGATCCAGGTGGACACGAGCGCCGGGATCCTCGTGGCGGCCGCTTTCCTCGTCGGCGGCGGCGCGTGGTTCATCTCCTCGCCCGAGCTCGGCCGGGTGCGCATCCCGCGCAGCAAGCGCCGCTTCGGCGTGGTGCTCGGGCGCCCGCCCGTGCTGCTCAGCACCGTCGTCGGGTTCCTGCTCATCGCCGCGTGCTCCGCCATCGAGGCGGGCGTCGTCGCGGTCTACGGGCACGGCGGCCCGGAGGCGGGCTTCGTGCTCGCGATCTTCGCGGTCGGCTCGCTCATCGGCGGCCTCTCGCTCGGGCACATCCCGATCAGCCCGTGGGCGATGGCCCGGCGGCTCACGATCATCCTGGTCGGCACCGCCCTGGCCGCCGTGTGGATGCAGTTCGCCTGGCTCTCCGTCTTCCTCTTCCTGGCGGGCGTCGGCATCGCGCCGGCGCTGGCCGTGCTGTTCGCCGTGGTCTCGTCGTCGGTGCGCTTCAGCGACACCGCCGAGGCCTACGGCTGGGTCGGCACCGGGCAGCTCATCGGCGCCGCGCTCGGATCAGCCGCGGCCGGCTTCGTCATCGACGCGCAGGGGGCGCAGGGCGCGTTCGTCGTCGCTGCGGCGCTGCTCGCGGCCGGCACGGCCATCGCCGCCGTCTTCCACCGGCACAGCCCGGACCTCCGCGGCCGCGACGCCGGACCCATCCCGGACACGGAGCCCGTCCCGGTCATGACCTGACGGGCGCATCCACGCCCCAGAGTCTCCGCCCCCGCGGAAACCCGTTCGGCCGCTGGATAGTGTGAGTGCATGACCTCTCCGCAGACCCCTCTGACCACGCGCCGCCTGCGCGCCGGGATCGCCGGGCTGGGCCTCGTGCTCGGCCTCGCGCTCGCCGGGTGCAGCTCGCCGGCCGCAGACGACGCCGCGACGCCCGCGCCGTCCGCCTCCGCTTCCGCTTCCGCATCAGCCGAGGCAGCGAGCCCCACGCCGGAGGCGAGCGCGGACGCCGGATCTGGCGACGCCGCCGCGCCCGGATCCCGCGAGGCCATCGCCGCGAAGACCCGCGACATCGCGTGCGGCCTGAAGGACAAGTCCACGCTCGAGGAGTCGGACGTGCAGGCGTTCCGCGACCTCGGCACCGAGATCTCCGCCTCCACCGAGAGCGGCGCTGCGGCGGCCGGCCAGCAGATCACGGCCCTCGCCGACCAGATCGCGCCCGGCGTCGGCCAGCCCATCAGCGACGAGCTGAAGACGCAGATGTCGACCGCCTGCGACTCGCTGCAGTAGGGCATCCACGCGTACGACGGCCCCGGTCAGCATCGCTGACCGGGGCCGTCGCACGTCCGGGTGGGACTACCAGCGCGGGTGGACCGCGGCGCGGAAGTACCGGTCGTAGACGTCCGCGACCTGGCGCTCGAAGACCTCGCCGAGGGCGGGTGCGTCGCCGGCGCGCGCGTTGGCCTGGGCCTGCTCCGCGTTGCGGGCGCCGGGGATCACCGCGGAGACCCCCTCGCGCTGCACGATCCAGGCGAGCGCGACCTGCGCGGGCGTGAGGTCCGGCGCGGCCTCGTGGGCGGCGGCCGCGAACTCGCGGGCCGCGGCGACGCCGTCGTCGTAGTCGACGCCCGAGAAGGTCTCCCCCACGTCGAACGCGGCGCCGCCGCGGTTGAAGTTGCGGTGGTCGGTCTCGGCGAAGGTCGTGTCCGCGGTGTAGCGGCCGCTGAGGAGGCCGGAGGCGAGCGGGACGCGGGCGATGATCCCGACGCCCGCCTCCACGGCGGCCGGCAGCACGCGGTCGAGCGGCTTGAGGCGGAACGCGTTGAGGATGATCTGCACGCTCGCCACGCCGGGACGCGCGATGGCGAGGAGGGCCTCGTCGGTCGTCTCGACGCTGACGCCGTAGGACGCGATCGCGCCGTCGGCGACGAGCTCGTCGAGGGCGTCGTAGACGCGGTCGCTCGAGAGGACGGGCGTGGGCGGGCAGTGCAGCTGCACCAGGTCGAGCGTGTCGACGCCGAGGTTCCGGCGGGACCGGTCGGTCCACTCGCGGAAGCGGTCGAGGGTGAAGTTGGCGGGGTCCTGCGCGTCGCGGCGACCCATCTTCGTGGCGACCGTGACGCTGGCGTCCGGGTGCGCGCGCAGCCAGGATCCGATGATGGTCTCGCTGCGGCCGTCGCCGTAGACGTCGGCCGTGTCGAAGAAGGTGATGCCCGCGTCGGCCGCCGCGTCCAGCACCGCGAGCGCGTCGTCCTCGGCCACGTCACCCCAGTCCCCGCCGAGCTGCCAGGTCCCGAGTCCGATGACCGAGACGTTCCGATGGGTCCTGCCGAGGCTTCTCTGCTCCATGCGTCGAGCCTACGCGCGGGGGACGCCCGCCTCGCGGTCGTCGGTCGAGGCTCGGACGGGCCGGCGGCGCAGGGCGTGCACGGCGAGCGCGGCGATCACCGCCATCGGGCCGCCCGCGACGACGCCCGGCGCGAGGGTCACGAGCAGGGGCACGGCGTCGAGGAGCCAGCGCTCGCCCAGCGGGTCGCCGAAGCTCGAGTACGGCATGGAGGTCGCGATGCGGGCGGCGAGCGCACGCAGGCCCAGGCCCGCGGCGGGGAAGACGACGGCGAGGATCCAGAGCGTCGGGGCGAGCCAGCCCGCGAGGGCGGGGCGGTCGGCCGCTCGGGGGACGGATGGCGCCGGCGTCCCGCGCGTCTGCGGGTCCCCGGTGGGCGTCGACGGACCGGGAGCCTCGGCGCCCGCCTGCGGATCCGTCCGCGGATGCGGCGCCGGAGCTGGACCCAGGGCCCGCTGGAACGCCGGGTCGAACCGCGGATCCACGCCGGCAGGCTCGCCGTCCCCGTCCGACCTCCGCGTCATGACGGTCAGGCTACGCCCGGGTCCGGCCCAGGATCCTTGGCGGACGCTAGTGCTCGTCATGGGGTGCTCATAGGGTCGCCGGGTGTGATCTCCTCATGGCCCCCACCGGGCCACCCGAGACACGAAGGACCCGTCATGAACGAGACACCCCAGGAGCCGACCGGACGTCCGGACGAGGCCCCCATCGACGACACCCGCTCGACCGACGCGCACGCTCCGGCCGCGACCCCGGCCGCGACCGCGCCCGAGACCGAGGCCGCGCAGCCCGCCTGGCCGGCGCCCGCCGGTCCCGCGGCCGACGGCCCCGCCGCACCCGAGGCACCCCGCGCACCCGCCGCGCCCGCGGCGTGGACCGCCCCGACCGACGCGCACGCCGCCGCCGGACCCTCGGTCGGCGCCGGCGCCCCCACCGCGCAGCAGCCGACGGCGCAGCAGCCCGCCGCCCAGCAGCCCACCGCCGCATACGCCACCGCGATGCCCGCCGGCGCCCATCCCGCCGGAACGCCGTGGCCCGCCCCCGCCACCGACGCCTTCGGACGCCCGTACGCCGTGGACGCGGCCGGCAACCCCGTCCCGCCGAAGCGCATGCGCCGCGGCCTCCGCACGGGCCTCATCGCCGGGGCGTCCGCCCTCGCGCTCCTCCTCTCCTTCGGCAGCGGCACGGCCGTGGGCTTCATGGCCGACCTCGGCCGTTCGAGCTCGCAGGCCGGGAGCGTGCAGATCCAGGACCCGGGCTCCTTCACGCCGGGCCAGGGCTTCGGCCGCGGCACGATCACGGTGCCCGGGCAGGGATCCGGCAGCGGCTCCGGCTCGGGATCCGGCACGCAGTCCGGCACCGGGCGGGGCGCCTCGGTCACCTCCCCCGAGGCGACCACCGCGCAGGAGGTCGGCGTCGTCACGATCGACTCCGCGCTCACCTACGAGAACGCAGCCGGTGCGGGCACGGGCATCATCCTGTCGTCCGACGGCACGATCCTCACCAACAACCACGTCGTCAGCGGCGCCACCAGCATCCGTGTCACGGTCGAGTCGACCGGCAAGGCATACGTCGGGAAGGTCGTCGGCACCGACGCCACGAACGACGTCGCGGTCCTCAAGCTCGAGGGCGCGTCGGGACTCACGCCGGCGAAGCTCGACACGGACGGCGCCCAGGTCGGCGAGGCCGTCACGGGCGTCGGCAACGCGGGCGGCACGGGCACGCTCACCGCGGCGACCGGCCAGGTCACCGCGCTCGGCCAGACCATCACCACGCAGTCCGAGGGCACGGCCGCGGGTGAGACGCTCACCGACCTGATCCAGACGGACGCGGCGATCGTCTCCGGCGACTCCGGCGGGCCGCTCGTGGACGCGGAGGGCGAGGTCGTCGGCATCGACACCGCAGCCTCCTCGGGCTCCGAGCAGATCGCCGGGTTCGCCATCCCGATCGACAAGGCCGTGTCCATCGCGAAGCAGATCGAGAGCGGCGTCGAGTCCGGCACCGTCAAGATCGGCTACCCGGCGTTCCTCGGCGTGCTGCTCGCGAACGGCGCGGGCACCGTGGCGGGCGCTCCCGTGCAGGGCGTCGTCGACGGATCCGGCGCTGCCAAGGCGGGCCTCGCCCAGGGCGACGTCGTCACCTCGGTCGACGGGAAGGCCGTCGCCTCGGCGTCCGAGCTCAGCGCCGCGATCTCCGCGCACAAGCCCGGCGAGTCGGTGGAGCTCGGCTGGACCACCGCGGCCGGCGAAGCGAAGACCGGCACCGTGACCCTCACCGAGGGCCCCGTGAGCTGATCCGTCCCTCCCCCACGACGACGGCCCGTCCCGCATCGCGCGGGGCGGGCCGTCGTCGTCGTGCGTCAGCTCCGGGTCACGTCCAGCACCACGACCGCCCAGGACAGCGCCGGGAGCGTGAGCGTCAGGCGGCCGCCCTCGGCGTGCACGCCCTCGAGCGGCACGAGGCCGACCTGCTCGCCCGACTCGAGCGTGTTGCTCGTGTGCCGGTCGCCGCCGTCGGGCACGCGCAGGACCTCGGCGCGGAGGATCCGCCCGGCGTCCAGCCCGCGCAGCGCGACCTCGGTCGACGCGTCCTCCTCGAGGCCGCGGTTGGCGAGGAAGAGCGACACGGTGCCGGCCTCGTCGTCCCAGGTCGCGCTCACGTCGACCACGTCGGCGGTGCCGAACCTGTCGTTGTCGTAGCGGTCGCTGTCGACCTCGACCTGGAGGATCCGGCCCGTCGCGAGCTGCGCCATCCGGGCGAACGGCCAGAAGATCGACTGCCGCCAGGCGGGCCCGGCCTCCTCGCTGCGGATCGGCGCGATCACGTTGACGAGCTGCGCCTGGTTCGCGATCTTCACCCGGTCGCCGTGCCGTAGCAGCGAGTTGAGCAGCGTGCCGACGACCACCGCGTCGGTGACGCTGTACTCGTCCTCGATGACCCGCGGGTGCTCGCGCCAGCCCGCCTTCTCGATGCGGTGCGGCTGGTCCTCGCCGTCCAGCCCGCGCTGGTACCAGACGTTCCACTCGTCGAACGAGAGGTCGATGCGCTTGCGGTTCTTCAGGCGCGCGCCGGTCGCGTCCGCGGTGGCGACCACCGACTCGATGAAGAAGTCCATGTCGACGGCGCTCGCGAGGAAGCTTCGCACGTCGCCCTCATGCTCCTGGTAGTAGGCGTGCAGCGAGACGTAGTCGACGACGTCGTAGGTGTGGCCGAGCACGGTCTGCTCCCACTGGCCGAAGGTCGGCATGCCCGAGTTGGAGCTGCCGCACGCGACCAGCTCGATGCTCGGATCCACCAGCCGCATGGCCTTGCCGGCCTCCTGCGCGAGGCGGCCGTACTCGTCGGGCGTCTTGTGCCCGATCTGCCACGGGCCGTCCATCTCGTTGCCGAGGCACCACAGCTTGATGTCGAACGGCTCCTCGGCGCCGTTCCTGCGCCGCATGTCGGAGTACTTCGATCCGCCGGGATGGTTCGCGTACTCCACGAGCGAGCGGGCCGCGTCGACGCCGCGCGTGCCGAGGTTGATGGCCTCCATCACCTCGACGCCCGCGGCCTTCGACCAGCCCACGAACTCGTGCAGGCCGAACGCGTTGGTCTCCACGGTGTGCCACGCGCCGTCGAGGCGACGCGGCCGGTCCTCGAGCGGGCCCACGCCGTCCTCCCAGTCGTAGCCCGAGACGAAGTTGCCGCCGGGGTACCGGACGACCGTGGCGCCGAGCTCCTTCGTGAGGTCCAGCACGTCCTGCCGGTAGCCCTCGGGCGTCGCGGTCGGGTGGCCGGGCTCGTAGATGCCGCTGTAGACGCACCGGCCCATGTGCTCGACGAACGAGCCGAAGAGCCGGCGGGGCACGTCGCCGATGGTGAAGTCGCGGTCGATGGTGATGCGGGCGCGGGTCATGGGCGTCCTCCTTCACGAGCGGCCCGGGCGCGTGCGTCCCGGGCGGGATGGGTGGTGCGGGTCGGGGTGTCGTCGCGCGGCATCACTGCCCGCCGAACCCGGTGGTCGATATGCCCTTGATGATCTGCCGCTGGAAGAAGAGGAACACCAGGATCAGCGGCAGCGCGGCGAGCACGGCCGAGGCCATGTTCTGCGCGTACTGGATCCCGTAGGCGTTCTTCACCGTCTGCAGGCCGACCGGCAGGGTCATGAGCGTGGCGTCGTTCGTGGCGATGAAGGGCCACAGGAAGTTGTTCCACGCGCCGATGAAGACGAAGATCGCGACCGCCGAGAGGATGGGGCGCGACAGCGGCATCACGATCTGCAGGAACACGCGCACGCGTCCCGCGCCGTCGACGCGCGCGGCGTCCTCGAGCTCGATCGGGATCTGGTCGAAGAACGCCTTCAGGATGAAGACCATGGCGGGCTGCACGATCTGCGGCAGGATCACGGCCCAGAGGGTGTCCACGAGGTTGAACGACAGCATCTGGTAGAAGAGCGGGACGATGAGGATCTGCGGCGGGATGATGATCGACGCCACGATCGCCCCCATCAGCAGCTTGCGGCCGCGGAAGTCGATGCGGCTGAGCGCGTAGCCGGCGAGCGCCGAGAACACGACCGCGACCACGGTGATCACCGTGCTCGTCAGCAGGCTGTTCCACGTCCACAGCGGGATCGTGCCGCCGTTCAGCACCGACGCGTAGGCGTCGAGCGTGAACCCGCCGGCCGGGAGGATCGTCACCGGGAACGCCGCGGCGTCGGTCTCCGACTTGAACGACGTGAGCACCGCCCACAGGAAGGGCAGCAGCCACGCGGCGGCGAGGACGATGAGGATCAGGAGCGCGGCGATGCGCGACGGCTGGAACCGTGGCGTGCCCGTGCGGCCCTGACGGGCGGCGACGCTGGTCGCGGGCCTCCGGGCGAGCGTGCCGGAGGAGAAGGCGGGACGGGTCGCGGTGGTCATGACTTCCTCCGGGTGGCGGTGAACTGGATGACCGAGATGACCACGATCAGGGCGAAGAAGATGTAGGAGATGGCGGCCGAGTAGCCGAAGCGGAAGCCGGTGAACCCGGTCTCGAAGACGTACTGCACGATGGGCCGCGTCGATCCGCCCGGCCCACCGGCGGTCATCTGGTAGATCTGGTCGAAGACCTTGAGCGACGCGAGCACCTGCAGGATCGCGAGGAGCGCGGTGGTCGGGGCGAGCTGCGGGATCGTGATGGAGAACAGCTGCCGCCACTTGCCCGCGCCGTCGAGCGCGGCCGCCTCGTACTGCTGGTCGGGGATGTTCTGCAGCGCCGCCAGGTAGATGAGGAAGTTGAACCCGACGGTCCACCACACGGTGGTGATGACGACGCTCGTCATGGCGAGGTTCGAGTCCTGCAGCCATGCGGGCTGCGGGAGGCCGAACGCCCCGGCGATCGCGTTCACGACGCCGAGCTGCGGGTTGTACATCCAGAGCCAGAACAGCGACACGACGGTGGACGCGAGGAGGAACGGCAGGAAGAACGCGAGCCGCCAGAGCCACTGGCCCGGGAGGCCGAGGTTCACGAGCAGCGCGAGCACGAGGCCGACCACGAGGAGGGGGATGGTGCTCGCGATCGTGAACACCACGGTGTTGCCGAGCGAGCGCCACATCTGGCTGTCGCCGAACGCCTCGAAGTAGTTCGCGAAGCCGATGAGCTCGCTGTTGGCGCCCGTCAGGCTCTGCCCGGTGAGGCTCTGGTAGAAGCCGTAGAGCACCGGCCAGACCAGGAACACCAGGAAGGTGATGAGGAACGGGGCGATGAAGAGCAGGCCCTGGGTCTGCTCCTTGGCCTTGACCTTGGGCTGGCCGACCGCGGGTCGCGGGGAGGCCGGCCCGGCCGCGGGGGCGACCGGGGTGGGTGGTGCTGCTGTCGTCACGAGTGGACTCCTTCGTCGTTTCGCTGGGAAGAGGGTGCGGCTCCGCGCACGGGCGGCGACCGCGAGGTCGATCGGGCGCTGCGTGGGGGTTCGCGCTACAGGGGGTTGGGCTTGGCGAGCAGCGCGTCGATCTGCCGGATGAAGGCGTCGAGGCCGACGCCCGCCTCCTGTCGCCCGAGGAACACGTTCTGCACGTTCTCGGCGAAGTACGTCTGGAAGTCCGAGCCGGATCCGGTGAAGTACGCCACCGGGTCGTACTCGATCTGCGCGGCCGCGTCCGCGTAGTGCGCCTGCGGCAGGAGCTCCGCGTACTCGGGGCTGTCGACGATGGGCTTGTACGCCGGGATGTGCCCTGCGCCCGCCCACTGCAGCGAGTTCTTCAGCAGGTCGCTCACGAACGCGTACGTCCTCTCGCGCTTGACCGGATCCGGCGAGCTCTGGTGCGGAAGCACGAACGCGTGCGAGTCGGCGAACGTCGCGGGCGTCCCGAACAGGTTCGGGATGGGCATCGCGTCGAACGGCACCTTCGCCGTCTGGAAGGTGGGGAGCTCCCACACGCCCGTGACGATGGCGCCGCTCTTGGCGCCCGCGAACTCGGCGATCGCGGTGCCCGCGTCGCCGCTCGGGGTCGCGATCGTGCCGTCGAGCAGGGTCTGGATGTACTCGAGCGACGCGACGGCCTTGTCGCGGTCGTAGACGACCTGGCCGCCCGTGGGCAGCTCCATGTCGCCGCCCATCTGCTTGTAGAACGTGTAGAAGAGACGCCACATCTGGGCGCCGTCGCCGAGGTACCCGTAGCTGAGAGCGTGCTCGCCGGTGACGGCCTGCATCGCGCGCATGACCTCGAGGAACCGGTCGGGGGATGTGATCTCCTCGAGCTGGCCGTCGCCGCCCAGCACGCCCGCCTGGGCCGCGATGTCCGTGTTGTACATGAGGATGAACGGGTGGCTGTCGAGGGCGATGGAGTACAGCTTCCCGTCGACGACGCCCTTGTCCCAGACGCGCGGCTCGAAGTCGGCCTGGGTGACGCCGAGCTCGGCGAGCCTGTCGGTGTCCCACGGATCGAGCAGGCCACCGGGCGCGAAGCCGGGCACGCGGGCCGCGTGCATGATGGCGACGTCGGGGGCGCGGCCGCCGACCGACGCCATGGCGAGCTTCGTGTAGTACGGCTGGCCCCATGCGAGGACGGTGGCGGTGACGTCGAATCCGTCGCCGGATTCGTTCGCCTCCTTCACCATCTCCGTCATCCGGATGCCGTCGCCGCCGGACAGCAGGTGCCAGTACTTCAGGTCGACGATGCCGCCGGCCGACGCCACCTGGGGCGCGCAGCCGGAGAGACCGCCGACCAGGAACGCGCCGCCCAGGGCCGCCGCTCCGCCCATGAGGATCTGACGCCTCGACCATGCCGAGGGACGTCCCCCGGCCTTTCCCGTAACAGGATCCATTGACCACTCCTTCGTGATGCGATGATCTTTACATCGTTGTAATGCGGAGCGCAACGTTTCCCCGTGCCGATCCGTCGGAGGTTCGCCGTCGGGTCGGGCGAGGTCAGGCGGTCGGGCGCGTGCTGCCGCGGACGACGATGCGGTGCGGGATCACGAGCTGCACGGGCGGGCCGTCGCGCTCCTCGATCCGGCGCACCAGCTGGCCGACGGCCGCCTCCGCGTAGGCGCGGATGTCGAAGTGCACGGAGGTGAGGGTGGGGATCGAGAAGCGCGACTGGTCGACGTCGTCGAAGCCCGCGACCTGGATGTCCTCGGGGACGCGGATGCCGTGGTCGGCGAGCGCGCGCAGGGCGCCGAACGCGAGGCCGTCGGTGAAGCAGAACAGGGCGTCCGGCACGGGATTGCCGTCGGCCAGCCAGGCGTCGACGGCCTCGGCCCCCGACGCGCTGTTCCAGCCCGTGCGGTCGATCTCCACGGGCACCTCGCCCGCCTCCTCCATCGCGCGCCGGTAGCCGATGCGGCGGAGGTCGCCCGCCGCGGACTCCTCGCGCGTGGCCGTGCCGAGCGCGGCGATGCGCCGGGCGCCCGTGCCGAGGAGGTAGCGCGTCATGTCGTACGCCGCCCGGACGCTGTCGACGAGCACCCGGTCGACGATCTCCTGCTCGACCTCGCCGATCACCACGACGGGCGGCAGCGACTCGGCGCGCGAGATGGCGCTCCGTGAGAGGAGGACGGGATTGAGGATCAGGCCGTCGACCAGGTGCTCGCGCGCCCGGGACATGAGGTCGCGCTCGCGGTCGGGCCGCGAGCCCGTCTCCTCCATCTGGATGCTGTAGCCGGCCTCGTGCGCCACCTCCACCAGGTGGTGCGCGAGCTCAGCGGAGTAGGCGGTGCCCAGGTCGGGCAGGGCGACCGCGATGACGCCCGTGCGCCCGTTGCGGAGGCCGCGCGCGGAGAGGTTCGGCACGTAGTCGAGGTCGGCGACCGCCCGCTCGACGCGCTCGCGGGTCGTGGGGCTCACGGCGACGCGCCCGGTGATGACGTTCGACACCGTCTTCGGGGAGACCCCGGCGCGCGCGGCGACGTCCTTCACTGTCGCGCGCATGGTCCTCCCCTTGTCCGACCGTCGGCGTCGTCTGCCGCACGCGGTGCCCTGCGAATCTAATGCACACGCATTCCCTCGCCCGCGGAGGCGACGCCAGGGAGCGCCCGGCATACTGCACGGATGATCTCCACCGCGCATGCCACGACCCTCCTGGAGCTCGGCCTCGAGTGGAGCCCCGAGCCCGGGGACCGGTTCCGGATCCGCGGCCAGGGCTTCGAGTCCGACGTCTTCACGATCAGCGAGCTCACGATCGAGGCGCACGAGCACGCGACCGGCACCGTGCTCGGCTTCAACGGCACGACCGAGTGGGCGCTCGATTCGGTGGCGCTCGAGGACAGCCTGTGGCTGCCGCGCGAGGACCAGCTCCGAGCGCTGCTCGGCGGGACCTTCCGGTCGCTCAGGCGCGAGATCGGCGGCGCGGAGGACGGCGCGCACGTGGTGCTCGTCGAGATCGACGGCCAGGAGGTCGAGCACCGGGACCTCGAGGCCGAGGAGGCCTACGCCAAGGCGCTCATCGCCGTGATGGAGGCCGCTGCCCCCACGCCGCCCGCCGCCTGACGCGGGGTCGCCGCCGGGCTCAGGCCCGCGAGCGCCGACGGACGACGAGGGCCGAGATCGCGCGCCAGCCGAGCATCAGGAGCGCCAGGATGATCGCGGTCGTGATGACGAACGGGATCACGACGCCCTCGCCGCTGAGCGCGCGCAGCACCATGCCGACCACGAGCGTCACGCCCCACACCAGGAGGCCGGTGGGCACGACGCGCGACGGGCTGCGCCAGGCACGGGCGACGATCCAGCCGACGAGCCCGCCTGCGAGGAACGGCCACGCGGTCCCGAGGACGCCCGACGGCGCGAGGTCCTCGCCATGGCTCGCCCGCCCGATCAGGACGAACACGACGATGAGCGCGGCGTCGAGGACGACGGCGCGGACGATCTCGGGACGGGCGGCGCGGCGGGCGGTTCGGGGAGTCACCCCGCGATCCTAGGCGTCGCGCGCTGGGCGGTCGGCGAGCCCGTCGTCGTCGGGCACCGTCGTGCCCGGCAGCGCGAGGAACCCGTCGGCGACGAGCGCGCGGATCCGCGGGAGCAGCTCGGCGCGCAGCGCATCGGGGTCCACCGCGGTGAGCTGCGCGACCGCGTCGACGATGGCGCCGACCGCGAGCTCCCCGTCGCACGCGCCGACGAGCGCCGCGAGCCCGGTGTCGAGCGGCACCTCGCGGCCGAAGCCCGCGCCCTGGCGGAGCATCATGACCGTGGGATCCTCTGCGCCCGGCCAGTAGTGCCGCTCCTCCGTGACGTCGCCGGCCAGCACGAGCGCAAGCCCGGCGAGCGCGTGGTCGTCGACGGCGGCGAGTGCGTCGTGCGCGGCGAGGGAGGCCTGGAGGTGGTCGCCGAGGCCGGTCGGGTTGTGGCCGAGGCCGCCGTGCAGCCGCTCGAGGCGGCGGAGCGTCGGCGTCCCCGATGGCGGCCGGCGGAGGGTGAGGTAGCCGAAGCCGACCGCGTCCACCCCGCGCGCGGCGAAGTCGTCGAGCCAGGCGCCCATGAGGGCCTCCGACTCGGGGGTGCCCGCGCGGGTGCCGCCGTCGCGGATCCACGTCTCGGCGTAGAGCGCGGCGTCCTGCACCTCGCGCTCGACGACCCACGCGTCGAGGCCGGATCCGGTGCGCGCCGCCGCCCGGTCCAGCCAGCCCGCGACGCGCTCGAGGCCGGGCTCCCCGGCGCGGTGCTCCCAGTTGCCGAGCAGCTGCGCGACGCCTCCGGGCGCGAGGTGGTCGGCGAGGTCGGAGACGACGCCCTCCACGAGCGCGTCGCCGACGAGACCCGCGTCGCGGTACTCGTAGGCCGGCACGCCCTCCGCGCGCGGGGTGATCACGAACGGCGGGTTCGAGACGATGTGGTCGAACCGCTCCCCCTCGACCGGCTCGAACAGGCTGCCGAGCCGGAGCTCGATGGTCGTGATCCCGTTGAGGGCCGCGTTGAGCGCCGCGAACGCGAGGGCGCGCGCGGAGATGTCGGTCGCCACGACGCGGTCGGCGTGGCGGGAGGCGTGCAGCGCCTGGATCCCGCAGCCGGTCCCCAGGTCGAGCGCGCTGACGACGGGCGCGGAGATCATGAGGCCGCTGAGGGTGGCGGACGCGCCGCCGACGCCGAGCACGTGGTCCTCGTCGAGCGCGCCGCCAGTGGCCAGCTCGCCCAGGTCGGAGGCGATCCACCACTCGCCGACGCCGTGCGCGTCGATGAAGCCGTAGGGGCGGAGGTCGACCGCCGGGCGCACCCGCTCGCCGTCGACCTCGATGAGGCCGAGTCGCCGGGCACCGTCGAGGCCGAGCGACGGCAGGGCGGCGCGGAGGTCGTCCGCCTCGACCGGGTCGCCGAGCACGAACAGGGCCGCGAGCGCGGCGGCTGCCGGGAGGCCGTCGGCGGTGCGCGCTGCCTCGACGGCGCGACGGGCCGGGATCCGGTTCCCGCGGTGCAGCGCCTGCCCGGCCGCGTCGCCCCACACGTCGAGCGCCGACGCCAGCGTGAAGGGCGCCCCCTCGAGGTCGGCGCGCAGCGCCCGCACCTCCGGGGTCGCGACGGTCACGGGCGGGATCGCGGGGCGGGGCACCGGTCGATCTTAACCGGGACGGGAGGCGGCCGGCTCACCGGCGGCGTCGCAAAGGAGAAAGCAAAAACCCCGCCGGAGCGGGGTTCTTGTGGACCTAAGGAGATTCGAACTCCTGACCTCCTCGATGCGAACGAGGCGCGCTACCAACTGCGCCATAGGCCCTGACAACTCCACGAGACTACCACGTCGCGCGGAGCCCTTCGAACCGCCGAGGCGGCCGTGGACCCAGCAGGCCGACCGCCCTGCGGCGTCCCTCCGACGGACGGACCGGCGAGCTAGCCGACCGCCCTGCGGCGTCCCTCCGACGGACGGACCGGCGAGCTAGCCGACCGCCCTGCGGCGTCCCTCCGACGGACGGACCAGCGAGCTAGCCGACCGCCCTGCGGCGTCCCTCCGATGGACGAACCGGCGCGCTAGCCGACCGCCCTGCGGCGTCGAAGCACCTCGTCGAGGTCGCCCATGCCGGGCTCCGCGTCGTCGACGATGCCCATGCGCGAGAAGCGGCTGACCGGAGCTGTGCGGGCGGCGGGCGCGACCGGAGCGGCGGATGCGGCAGGCGCGGCCTCCTCCTCGGCGGCCATGCGGGCGACCTCGGGCTCGAGGTGCGCGCGGCGCAGCGTCGCCTCGGACTCGGCGGCGGCGCGGCGCATCTCCTCGACGGGCGAGAGCGGCGTGCGGGGCGCGTTCCCGGCGCCAGGGCGCGGGCCGGGCGCCTGCGAGCGGGAGAGGTAGAGCGGCTTCGGAACGGGTACGGGGGTCCAGGACTCGCCCTCCTCGCGCTCCGCGACGGGCTCGGCGGGCTGCGCGGCCTGCTCGTGGAAGTCGGTGAAGCCGGTGCGCGGCTTCGGGCGGGCCTCCGGCGCCTGGAGGCGGCGCGCGGCGGCGACCTGCGACATGCGCTGCAGGAAGGCGAGCGACGCGAACGTGGCGAGCGAGGAGATGACCAGGAGCGTCCACGCGCCGGCACCGGCGACCTGGGCGATCCCGGCGATCACGCCGACGAGGGCGAGGGCGAGGATCGCGGTGGCGGCGAGACGGCTGCGACGGAGGCGCGTGGCGGCGGAGGGCGACGTTGCGGACACGGGGGCCACTTTCGGTAGGGCGCGCTGGGCGGCGGCGTCTCGCGCACGCGCGGCGGCTTCGGCTTCTTCGGCGGCCCGGCGGAGGGCGCGCTGCTGCTCGACGACGCTGCGGGCGTTGGTCTCGGCGCGCACCGCGTCGGGGACCTCGGCCGTCTCGGCCAGGATCCGCAGGGTCTGCTGGAGGCGCACCGCGTTGCGCTCGGTCGCCATGTACTGGCGCCGGTGCAGCCACGTGGGCAGGAGGTAGGCGAGCCAGAGCACCGCGGAGAGCGCGATGATGATGCCGCCGGATTGCATGATCCCGAGGCTAGGAGGTCCGGCGGGCACGACGCGGGAAGCGCGCCGCGTGTCCACTGCCGGACCGGCGCATCCGCAGGTCCGCCGACGGGGCGAGGTCAGATCCGGCGCTGCACGGCCAGCGGCACGGCGGCCGCCTGGACGTCCGCGTCGGGTACGCGCGACCATTCGGGATCCACGCCGCCCTCCTTCCAGCGCGCGAGCACGCTGGTGGAGAGCTCCTCGACGACGAGGCCGAAGCAGAAGTGGTCGCGCCAGTCGCCGTTGATGTGGATGTAGCGGCGGCGCAGCCCCTCGTACCGGAAGCCGAGCTTCTGCACGACGCGGAGGCTGGGCGCGTTCTCCGGGCGGATGCAGATCTCCATCCGGTGCAGCCCGAGCGCGGTGAAGCAGTAGTCGGTCGCGAGCGCGACGGCCGTGGGCGTGACGTTCCGCCCGGCGAACTCCTGGCCCACCCAGTAGCCGATGGTCGCGCTCGAGAGCGAGCCGTAGGCGATGGAGGACACGTTGAGCTGCCCGGCGAACTCGTCGTCGTAGTCGATGACGAGCGGCACCCCGAGGCCGGCGCGCGCGTTGGCCTGCAGCGACCGGATGCTCGCGCGCGTGTCGAACGCCATCGGCGCGTACGGGCTCGTGGCCTCCCACTTGCGGAGCCAGGAGCGGTTGTCGAGCAGCGAGCGCTCGAGGGCCCGCGAGTCGCGGAGCCGGATGGGCCGGACGGAGATGCGCCCGTCCCGCATGGTGGGTACGGTCTGCGGCACGTCCACGAGCCTAGGCCTCAGCGGGAGCGCCGGTGCGACCGGACCGCGCGGCGCCGTCCCCGATCAGCGCTCGAGCGTCTTGACGAACTCGGGCAGCCACTCGCGCAGTCCCTCGCCGAGGTCCTCGTGGTCGACGCCGAGCTGGACGATGGCCTTCAGGTAGTCGAGCCGGTCCCCCGTGTCGTAGCGGCGGCCGCGGAAGACGACGCCGTAGACGCCGCCGGTCCACTCGGGCGCGGCGGCCATCTTCTCGAGCGCGTCGGTGAGCTGGATCTCGCCGCCCTTGCCGGGCTCCGTCTTGTGCAGCACGTCGAAGACCTCGGGTCGCAGCACGTAGCGGCCGATGATCGCGAGGTTGGAGGGCGCGGTGCCGGCGGCGGGCTTCTCGACCATGCCGGTGATGCGCACGACGTCGTCGTCGTCCGTCGCCTCGACCGTGGCGACGCCGTAGAGGTGCGTCTGGGAGGGATCCACCTCGAGGAGCGCGACGACGGAGCAGCCGCGCTGGAGCTGGACCTCGATCATGCGGGAGAGGAGCACGTCGCGCTTGTCGATGATGTCGTCGCCGAGCAGCACGGCGAACGGCTCGCGGCCTACGTGCATCTCGGCACGGAGCACCGCGTGGCCGAGGCCCTTGGGGTCGCCCTGGCGGACGTAGTGCATGTCGGCGAGGTCGGTGGACTCGTTGACCTTGCGGAGCTTCGCGTCGTCGCCCTTGAGCTGGAGGGTGGCCTCGAGCTCGGCGTTGCGGTCGAAGTGGTTCTCGAGGGCGGTCTTGTTGCGGCCCGTGATCATGAGGACGTCGTGCAGTCCCGCTCCCACGGCCTCCTCCACCACGTACTGGATGGCCGGGCGGTCGACGACCGGCAGCATCTCCTTGGGCATCGCCTTCGTCGCGGGGAGGAATCGCGTTCCGAGTCCCGCGGCGGGGATGACAGCCTTCGTGATGTGGGTGACCATGCGATCGAGCGTACCGGGCGAACATACCTAGACTCGAACCATGCCGAGCGATGTCGGGAACGAGAAGAGGGCCCTGCGCGCCCAGCTGCGGGAGCGTCGTCGGCAGATGACCTCGACCGAGCGCGACGAGGCCGCCCATGGCCTGACCAGCAGGTTGACGGAGCTCGTGGCGAACCACGACGCCCGGCGGGTGGCCTGCTACCTCTCCACCGTCGACGAGCCGACGACGCGTCCCTTCCTCCAGTGGCTGCACGCCGACGGGCGTCAGGTGCTCCTCCCGGTGTCCCGCAACGACGGCCTGCTCGACTGGGTCGTGAGCGACGGCACCGAGACCGAGGGCCTGTTCGGCCTGCCGGAGCCGGTGGGCGAGCTGCTCGGGCCGATCGCCATCAACGACGTCGACCTCATCGTGGTGCCCGCCGCCGCGGTCGACCAGGGCGGGATGCGCATGGGCTGGGGCCGCGGCTACTTCGACAAGACCCTCGGATCCATGGAGGCCTGCCCCCCGGTCTACGCTGTGGTGTTCGACGCAGAGTTCGTCGACGAGCTCCCGCGGGAGAAGCACGACATGCCGGTCGACGGCATCGTGACCCCGACCCTCATCCACTCCTTCTAGGGACACATGCCCACGTACTCCTACCGCTGCACGGTGTGCGGCAACGCCTTCGACATCGTCCAGGCGTTCACCGACGACTCCCTCACCGAGTGCCCCGTGTGCGGCGGCAAGCTCCGCAAGCTGTTCGCCGCGGTCGGCGTGAGCTTCACCGGCAGCGGCTTCTACCGCAACGACTCGCGCACCGAGGACGCGGCCAAGCGTTCGCGGTCGTCGTCCGGGTCGTCGTCGGCGAAGTCGGGCGACGCGTCGTCGTCGTCCTCCTCGTCCTCCGATTCCTCGTCGTCCTCGTCTTCGTCTTCCGGATCCTCGGACTCGTCCGGCGGGTCCGGCTCTGGCACCGTCGGCCAGGGCTCCGGTACCGTGACCCCCAGCACCCCCTCCGGTCCCGCGTCCTCGGGCTCCGGCTCGTCCTCGCCGTCCACCTGATCGGGCGGCCCGCCAGACAGGAGCACCCGTGAAGGGCTTCAAGGAATTCATCCTCCGCGGCAACGTCATCGACCTCGCGGTCGCGGTCGTCATCGGCGCCGCGTTCACCGCGATCGTGACGGCCATCGTCACGTCGGTCTTCAACCCTGTGATCGGCGCGCTGTTCGATGCGACGGATCTCGCGTCGGCGCTTCCCGTCAAGATCCCCACGGTGTCGGGCGGAGAGAACACCATCTACTTCGGCGCCGTCGTCGCCGCGGTCATCAACTTCCTGATCGTCGCCGCTGTGGTGTACTTCGCGCTCGTGCTTCCGGTGAACCACCTCAAGAAGGTCGCGTTCGCGAAGCAGAAGGCCGAGGAGGAGGCGACGCCGAAGGACGTGCCGCCGACCGAGACCGAGCTGCTCATCGAGATCCGCGACCTGCTCGCCGGGCGGCCGTCGCCCGAGGGCGCGCACACGATCCCGTCGTCCACCGGCCAGCACGTGGCCGAGCCGGGGAAGCCCGCCTAGCGCGACGCGCCCTCCCGCACGACCGACCGCCTCCAGCGTCGACCAGTCAGCCCCAGTGGGGCGGGCGGTCGAGGCGGAGGCGGTCGTCGTTCGCGTCCGATGCGGCGGGCGCGTCGCCCCAGCCCTGGGGGGCGTCCTCGGCGGCGGGCACCGCAGGCGCGCGGGCGGCGGCCTGCGGCGTGGGGTCGGATCCGGGTACGGGCGGCGTCGACGCGCGACGCGAGCGGCGGGCCGGGCGCCGTTCCCCCGCGGCGTCGGTCGCAGGTCCGGTGTCCGACGCGTCGCGCTCCGGCATCAGTCCGCCCGGTGCGCGCCGGCCTGGACCTGCACGGGGGCGGTCACCGGATGCGCATCCGAGATCGCGCCGAGGGCGGTGGCGATGCGGCGGGCGACGGCGTCCGGATCCGCGAACAGCTCGAAGGAGTGCACGCGCAGGTAGTGCCAGCCGAGGCGCTTGAGCATCTCGGGCCGGAGGCGCAGCGACTCGCGGAGGCTCGTCTGGTTGACGACCGGATCCGTCTCGATCGCGATGGCCCGACCGCCGTAGGACGCGACGAGCCCGAGCTTGTCGCGGTGCCCGAGGGCGGGCGCGAGGCCGAGGCCCTCGAGGCGGCGGGCGAGGTCGACGAGCATCGCGTCGCCGTCGTCCGGGATCGGGTCCTCCTTGAAGCGGGCCTCCGCCTCCGAGAGGATCTGGGCGAGCGCGACGATGCCGTGCTTCATCCGGTCCTGGTCGATGTCCGAGGGCTGGAAGCAGGAGACGACCACCATCGAGCGACGCGCGCGCGTCATGGCGACGGCGAGCAGGCGCTCCCCGCCGGGCGCCGCGAGGGCGCCGAAGTTAGACAGCACGCGGCCATGCGGGGTGCGGCCGTAGCCGACCGAGAAGATCACGCGGTCGCGGCTCTGCGCGACGCACTGCTCGAGCGTCGCGACCATGAACGGCTCGGCGCGGTCGCCGATGAAGAACTCGGTGACGTCGCTGCGCTTGGCGGCCGCGTGGAGCACGGCCTGCTGCACGCGCACGGCGTGACGGGCGCTCGCGGTGATGACCATGAGCGACTCGCGCGGGCGGTGGCTCGCATGGTCGAGCACGAGCTCCACCACGCGGATCACCTCGGCGTCGACGCTCTCGACGGCGCCGGTGTCCTCGTCGGGCATGCCGTGGCCGTCGGCGACGAAGTCGAGCGACAGGCTGCCGTGGCCGAGGAACGTGCCCGCCCACGGCAGGGACTGGATCCGGCCGCCGTAGAAGCGGCGGTTCACGAGCTCGGCCAGGTCCTCGCCGCCCGCGCGGTAGCTGCGCGTGAGGGAGAGGGTGGGCAGCAGCTCGCCGAGGCGCGCGAGCGCGGAGTCGGCGTGGCGCTCCTCGAGCGTGGAGTCGTCGTCCGCGAGCTGCGGTGTGGAGCGCTCCGGCTGCGGGACGACCGCGATGGTGAACGGCGACGGCGTCTGAGTGACGGGATCCCCGAACACGACGGTCTGCTTGCCGCGCCGGATGCCGCCGAGCGCCTCCGCGAGCGTCATGGCGCCGGCGTCGACGAGGAACACGGCGTCGAACGGCATCTCGTCGGTGATCGCCGGCACCTCGTAGGGCGACGCGAGCCAGACCGGCGCGATGGTGCGGGAGAGATGGGGCGCGGAGTGGTGGAGGGCCGCGGCGTCGACGGGGGCGGATCCGCCGAGCAGCTGGCGCAGGTGGTGCGCCTCCTCGGGCCAGTCGACCACGCCGATCTTCCACGTCTCGGCGAGCTGCCAGGCCAGCAGGCCCGCGCTGGCGGTGGCGTGCGCCTCGTCGACGAGTCGGAAGTCGGACTCCAGGCGGTCGAGCACGCTCGTGTTCGCGTTGAGGAGCGCCTTGTCGCCCGCGAGCATCTGCTCCAGCACGGACTGCCACCAGGCGAGCTCGAGCTCCGCGGCTACGGCCTCCTGCGGCACGTGCCGGTCGGAGAGGTCGCGGAGCAGCGGATCCAGGTCGAGACGGCGGAGCTCGGCCAGGAGGGAGGTGCGCTCCTGCAGGTTCTGGAGCACCTCGCTGTCCTCGGCGAGCTGGGCGACCTTCACGCGCAGCTCGTCGACGGGCAGCTTGCCGAGCGGGGTGGGACGGGTGAGCATGCTCAGCGGCTCGTCGAGCACCTTGAGGTCGGCGGCGACCTCCTGGTAGCGCGCGTGGACGTCGGAGATGCCGCGCGGGACCTCGGGGGTGGAGCCGACCGCGACGTAGCGCTGCCACAGGATCCGCTGCTTCTGGATGGCCTTGAGGCTCTCGTGCATGTCGGAGATGTGGACGCCGGGGCGCACGTACTCGCGCGCGAGCTTGCGGAGGCGACGGCGCGTGATGCTCGTCATCTCGGGGGCGTCGCGGCGGGATCCGGTGGCCGCGATGATCTCGCTGAGCGACCGGTCGAACACCACGGGCTGGAACTTGTCGAGCGTCTCGCGCACGTCGAGGAGGAGGCGCAGGTACACGCCGAGCTCGTCGATCGACGTGTAGGCGCGCATGCGCGTCTGGCCGATGAGCTCGTCGGCGCGCTCGAGCAGCCGCGGCAGGCCGTCGGCGGAGAGCGACTTCGCGAGGTCGTGCGCGTGGGTCGCGGCGGCGCTCGTGGCGAACGTGGCGCCGTACCAGGGCGAGTCGCCCGGACCGTAGCGGAACTCGCCGAGGCTCGCGGCCTTGACGAGGGAGGCCGCTGCGCTCGCGCGGTCGTGCGCGATGGCGACGACCGCGTCGCGGGTGAGGCGCGCGGTGGTGGCCGGCGGATCCGGCAGCAGGGCAAGGCGCGACAGCTCGCCGAGCGCGTCGAGCACGGAGACGCCGAGCTCCCTGTCGGGGCGGCCGAGCGCGAAGCGGTAGTCGAGCAGGACGTGGCGGAGGCGGACGAGCGCGTCGTCGACCTCGGCGGTCTGCGCGGGCGCGGCCTTCTCGTTGCGGACGATGGACTGGACCACGTCGCGCTTGAGCGACTTCGGCGCGACCGCGAGGCCGGGCAGGCCCACGTCGGCGAGGCGCTGGCCGATGCCCTTGAGCGAGGAGGCGCGGGGGCTCACGACGAGCACGCGCTTGTTCTGCGCGACGAGGCAGCCGATGGAGTTGACGATGGTCTGCGTGCCGCCGGTGCCCGGGAGCGTGGTCACCACGAGCGAGTTGCCCGCGTTGATCTGCGCGATGACGTACTCCTGCTCGGGATCCGCGTCGAGCAGCAGGGTGTCGGTGACGGGCGGGCGCTGGTCCTGCGGGATCGGGTCGACGGGCGCGTACGCCTCGCCCACGCCCCACTTGGCGGTGGGGTTGCCGGCGATGGCGTCGATGACGAGGTGGTCGAGGTGGTCGGCGTCCTCGGCGAGCGCCCGGCCGACCTCGGCGAACGAGGAGACGACGAGGCGCGGCTGCACGGCGAACGCGGGCAGGTGCGAGGTGAGTCCGCGCAGGCGGTCGATGACGGGCTGCGGCTTGAACGCGCCGTTCTGCACGGCGAGCGCGACGAACGAGTCGGCGTCGAGCGTGATCTGGAACTGCTCCTCGAGGGCGCGCGCGAGCGCCGGGTTGAGGAACGGCTGGCCCTTGAGGCGCACCTCGTAGTCGCTGCCGTGGCGGCGGATCGCGAGCGGGCGCAGCAGCACGGGCGCGCGGAACTGCTCGTCGGCGAAGCGCCATTCGGCGAGGCCGATGGCCAGGTGGATCGACTCGATGCCCCGGGCCGAGACCAGCTCGATGCCCTTCTGGGTGATGCGGTTCGCCGCCTTGCGGGCGCTGCGGAGCGCGAGCTCGTCGCGGATGAGCGACGACAGCAGCGTCGTCTTGCCCGTGATGAACTGCGCGAGGCCACCTGGGTGCGTGGTGCTCAGCTCGATGCGCGAGCCGGGCGCGTCCACGAAGTGGAGGAGAGGAGAGGTGCCGCCGATGCCGGCCAGCTGCTCGCGCCACTCGCGCCAGCGGGGCTCGGCCACGTTGCCGCTCCCCAGGTGCACGTCGCCGACGCGGAGGTCGTGGGGGCTGGTGCTGTTGTGGGAAGCATTCACGTGGGGGTCCTCAAGATGCTCGGCGGCGAACCCGGAGAGCAGGTCGTCGTCGTCGTCGGATCGTTCATTGGCACGCCACACCCGGCAACAGTACGACGCGTCGGGTGGGGAAACCGGCAGGCGGAGCCGGGCGGGGCCGGATCTGCGGGGCGCGGCGGCGGTCGGGCTCGGGCTCGTCCTGGGAGGGCTCGACCTCGGCGGGAGCGCGCCGCTGCCGCTACCATGGGCCGGTCAGCCTCTGTAGCTCAATGGAAGAGCAGTTCCGTCCTAAGGAAAGGGTTGGGGGTTCGAGTCCCTCCAGGGGCACCGTCCTCCTCGCGATGTCGGCCCGCTGTCATCGCGGTCGTGCGCGAGGCGTCCGTCGCTGAGGAGCTGCGTCGGCTGCGCCGCGGGGTGGCGCTGCCGCAGGGCGAGCTCGCGGCCCGCACGGGGGTCCCGTCGCTCGGGCGCGTGCGTGCGTCGCGGGAGCGGAGCCTCGAGGTCGCGACCCGCCGACGCGTGAGCGACGTCCGCCTGTCCGGGTCCGTCGCCCGCGGGGAGGCCACGGCCGGATCCGACGTGGACCTCCTGGTGCATCTCGGCCCGGACGCGTCCCCTTCGACCTCGCGGGATTCATGGCCGAGATCGCCGAGCTGCTGGGCCTCGATGTCGACGTGGTGTCCGACAGGGGGACGGGCCCCGTCATGGACCGCATCCGAGCCGAGGCCGTGGCCCTCTGATGTTCGACGGCGAACGCGTGCCGGCGCTGCTGGAGGACGTCGCACGGTTCGCGGTCTCCGCTCGACGGGTGGCGGCGCGGGGTCACGCGCGCTTCGTCGACCTCTCGACCGCCGCCGACCACCTCCCCTCCTCTTTCCGGGAGGCCCGTCCCGACATCGACTGGAGCGGGATCCGCCCGGTGCGGGACTTCGTCGCCCACGACCACGACGGGACGGACACGGAGGTGCTGTGGCGCGTCATCGCGGTGGAGTTCCCGCGGATCGCGGCGGCACGCGCGAAGTGAGGCGCAAGCCGAAGGTCACCTCGTCGCCCCCTCCGGTGGACAACCGGATCGCCTCGGGCCCCCCTCCCCGCACACTGAGGCGGTCCCGAGCGCGCCGCGACGATGCGCCCCACGGATCGCCTCGACGGCGCAGCTCCGGGCAGCAGCCATCGTCCCGGCGAGCGTCGCCGGGCAGGCCCGCGCCGCCGATCCGAGGAGCACCGCCCATGACCCCTGCGAGCGACCGGACCGACTCCCGCACGCGCGCCCCGCTCTCCGTGCTCAACCTCGTCCCCGTCTCCGCCGGGTCGTCGTCCGCCGAGGCGCTCCGCGACAGCGTCGACCTGTCCGTGCGCGCGGAGGCGGCCGGCTACGCGCGGTACTGGCTCGCCGAGCACCACATGAACCCCGGGCTCGCGGGATCCAGCCCGCACGCGATGCTGGCGGCGGTCGCCGCGGCGACCCGCTCCATCCGGGTCGGCTCGGCGGCGACCCTCATCGGCAACCACAGCGCGCTGCAGGTGGCGGAGGCGTTCGGCACCGTCACCGGCCTGTACGGGCCGCGGTTCGACCTCGGGCTCGGCCGCTCGCCGATGCCGCCGAAGCAGCCGGCGGGCACGGGAGCCGCCGCTCCCGCCGCCCCCGAGGCCCGCGTCGTCGACGGGCTCCTCGTGCCCGCACGCGCCCTGATGTTCCGGGACCGGTCGAGGGCGCAGCTGCAGGCCCGGCTCCTCCGACGCGGCGCCACTGAGGTCGCGCCCTTCGACGAGACGGTGGACGACCTGCTCGCCTTCCTCGACGGGACGTACGCGGATCCCGAGATCGGGTCCATCGCGGCGCCGCCGGCGGACGGGTCTGCCGTCGAGGTCTGGATCCACGGGTCGTCCGCCGGCGAGAGCGCCCGCGTCGCCGGATCCCGCGGCCTCCCCTTCGGCGCCAACTACCACTCGACGCCGTGGGGCGTCCTCGACGCCGTCGCGGCGTACCGCGAGCACTTCGTCCCGGGCGTGCTCGCGGCCCCGCACGTGATCGTCTCGGCCGACGTGCTCGTGGCCGACACCGACGCGGAGGCCCGACGCCTCGCCTCAGGGTTCGCGCGCTGGGTGCTCTCGATCCGCTCGGGTCGCGGTGCGATCGCCTACCCCGCCCCCGACGACGAGGCCGCCGCGCCGCTCGACGTCGCGGAGCTCGCGCAGGTGCAGGACCGCCTCGACACGCGCATCGTGGGGGATCCCGCGACGGTCGTGCAGAAGCTGGAGACGCTCCGGCGCGTGACGGGCGCGGACGAGCTGCTGGTCACGACGACGACCCACGACCACGCGGCCCGGGTCCGCTCCTACGAGCTGCTCGCAGAGGCATGGGGGCCGCGCGGCCTCTGAGCGGTCACGCGCCGAGGCGACGCATCAGCGCGGGTCCCCGTCCCCTCCCGCCTCCCGGCGCTTCCGCTCGATGGCATCGCGGTACTTCTGCATGGTCCGCTCCCCACGAGCGCGCGGTCGACGTCCTCGATGCGATCCCGCATTCGCGCCGCGCCCTCGGCGTCGCCCTTGCTCTCCAGCGCCGCCAGCGTCGCGGCATAGTGCGCGCGCTCCTTGTCGAGGCGGTCGTGCTCGGCCTGCAGCTCCGCGGACGCCTTGGCCTGCTCGCGGAGCTCCGCCCGGCGCTCCCGCTCCATCTCCTTCTCCGCCTGCAGCACGCGCAGGTGCGCGCTCGCGAGCTGCAGCTCCTCGAGCCGCAGCTCGTGGTATCGGTCCTGGATCCGCAGGTCGATCATCGTGCCGCTCCGGGCGATCTGCTCCGCCGCCTTGGTCAGCCGGTTCCGGGCGACGTGGAGGTTGCCCGCCTTCGTGGCCTTCACGGCGTTCTCCGCCTCGGCGTTGTAGGCGCGCAGCAGCACCTTCGACATGTCGCTCACGAACCGCCGGCCCTGCGCCTCGGATCCGTTGAACGTGAAGCCGGACGTGGCGGTCACCGCCCTCTTGTCGCGGACGGCGTTCTTGATCGTGTAACGCAGCGCCTCCAGGCGCGACGCGAGCTCGGCCGACGACTCCGCCGGGTGGTCGTAGTCGAACAGGCCGACGCCCTGCAGCTCGGCCGTGGTGGTCACGTCCACGAGCTCGGCGCGGGCGGCCGTCAGCTCGGCGTCGAGGGCGCGCCGCGTCTCGATCCGCTCGTGCACCGCCGCGTCGACCGCCTGCAGCTCCGCCTCGGCCCGCCGACGCACGGCACCCGCCTCCTCCTCGGCGCGGAGGCGCACCGCTCCCGCCTCCTGCTCGGCCCGCAGGCGCTCGGCCGCCGCCTCCGCCAGGATCCGGTCCCGCTCCGCGCTGGCCGCGGCGACCAGCGCGGATGCCGCATTGGCGCCCGTCCGTCGCGCCGCTTCCGCCTCCGCCTCCGCGCGCGCCCGGTAGTCGTCCAGCTCGGCGAAGTCGCGCATGCCGTGCCGCCTGATCAGGTCCTCCAGCTGCGCGATGTGCGCCTCGGCCGCCGCGGCGCGCTCCCGGGCCTCGCGCTTGGAGAGCCGGTCGACGGGCTCGGCCGCCGGCGCGATCGGCTCGGGCTCCTGCGGCGCCGCCTCGGGCCTCGGCTGCACGTGCTCGGTCCACCGCTCGCCGTCCCACCAGCGGACGTAGCGGGGATCCTGGTCGTCGTACCAGCCGGCGGCAGCGCTCATCCCCTCAGGCTAGGCAGCCGCCCCCGCCGCCATGAGCCCCCGTTCGAGGCGGCCGGCGATCCTTTGCTGTGCACGCTCACCCGCTCCACCCGGCAACCGCGCTACCGTCGACATCACCGCCCATCCGCCGCACGCGCGGCTGCGCGCACCCGGGCCCGACGCAGGTGCGCCCGGCGGCTCCACTCCGACACGCACGAGAGGCACGCGCCCATGACCGACACCACCCGCACGATCCCCTGGGACGGCACGCTCGACGAGCGCGCCGCCCAGGCCCTCGAGACCCCGGGAGGCCTCGTCGTCGCCGCCACCAAGGTCGGCTACATCCTCATGACGACGGACGGCGCCGGCCTCGAGCGCAAGTTCGACGCCAAGCAGCGCAAGCGCGACAAGCCGGGCGTGGTGCTCTGCACGAGCATCGCCCAGCTGCAGGAGCTCGCCGTGCTGAACGACGAGATCCTCGCCTTCTACCAGGAGCACTGGGACGCCGACGTGCTGCTCGGCTGCATCCTCCCGTGGCGCGAGGACGCGAAGCACCTCATCCCCGACGAGGTCGCCGGCCAGCTCGCCATGGACGGCCGGGGCACGAGCTGCTTCGTGATCCGCTTCGGCCGCCCCGCCGAGCAGCTCGCCGAGCGCCTGTGGGAGAGCGGCCGCCTGTCGTTCGCGAGCTCCGCCAACCCGTCCGGCAAGGGCAACCGCGGTCGCGTCGAGGGCATCGGCGAGCGCATCGAGCAGCAGGCCGACGCCATCGTCGCCGCCGACGACTACGTCGCGTCCATCCAGCCCGGCCTCGACGAGACGAGCCGGCACGAGCAGGGCGTCATGGTCTCCATGGTCGACGCGTCCGGCGCGCTCATCCCCGAGCAGCGCGGCGAGCGCTCGGTCACCCCGAACCCGACGCTCATCCGCCGAGGCCTCGCGGTCGACGTCATCATGTCGGCGCTCGCCCGGTCGTTCCCGTCGTGGGACTACCGCCACGGCGAGTACTACTGATCCCGCCGGGATCAGCACATACGAGGGCCCGCGGAGCACGTCTCCGCGGGCCCTCCGCATCCCCGCGGCGTGGGCCCATATTTATTCCTCGAGTGGGGAGAGCGCGGGGCATTCCCCGGCGATATGCCTGCCGCACCGCGCGATGGCGCGCGGGAAAGGCCCGCGATACCGCGCCCCCGCGTGGGCGGAATGCGGTCGCAGCGCCCATGGAGACGTATCGCGAGGTCATCTCCCCACGAATCGGACATGAATTCCTCCTTGATTCACGCGCGGTGTCGGATTTCCCGGGGAGAACGGGTATCGTGGCGCTCGCCGCATCATCTGATGCACCATCTGCAATGAGAGGAACAGACGTGGCTCGCAAGGTTGTCACCACGCTCGTCGACGACATCGACGGCGTCGTCATCGAAGAGGGAAAGGGCGAGACCGTTCCGTTCGCGCTCGACGGCGTGAATTACGAGATCGACCTGAGCGACGCCAACGCCGCGAAGCTGCGTGAGGCGCTCGACACCTACGTCGACCGCGCGCGCCGCGTCGGCCGCGCCTCCACCGGCCGCTCGGCCGGCGCGCGCCGCTCGTCCTCGAGCGCCCCCAAGGAGGACCTCGGCGCCGCCCGCGAGTGGCTGCGCGAGCACGGCCACAAGGTCTCCGAGCGCGGGCGCATCTCCGCCGACCTGCTCGAGGAGTACCGCGCCAACAAGTAGGAGACACGACGCGCGCACCGCGCGCAGCACGTGCGAAGAGGGCCGATCCGCCACAGGATCGGCCCTCTTCGTCGTCCCGCGGGTTCCCCGTAATGAATCACGCAGCCCCGGATTGCCGGGACACGGGAGGCGCGGCGCGCCGGGCGACACGCGCGCGTCACGCCCGCGTCGCGGATCCGTCGCGGGGGCGCGAGCACGCTTGCCCAGAAGAAGGAGCACCGTGCCGAAACACCTCGCATCACCCGGGACCGCAATTCCCGCCCGCCGCCCGGGTCGCCGCATCCGCGCTCGCGTCCTCGCATCCGCGGGCGCAGCGCTCATCGCGCTCGTCGCCGTCGTCGGCCTGACCGGTCAGATGCAGTCCGCATCCGCCGCCGTCTCCCCCACGACGACGAGCCAGTGCAACGACACCCCCAATGGCGGTGGCGACCAGGTCGAATGCGACGTGACCGTCGTCAACGAATTGGACGTCGCGACGCAGACCGGATCATCGACGGTCACCACCCGCGTGTGCGCCGGCGCCGCGGGAGCGGCTCCCCTCTGCACCACGACGGTGTCGCAGCGCGACGGGATCATCATCACCGCGGTCGAGCAGTGCAACGGCGTCGCCAACGGCGGCGGCAGCAATGTCATCTGCAACGTGGACATCACGAACAACATCGTCGGCGAGAGCACCACCACGCCCGCCACCGTGAACCAGTGCATCGGCTCCGCGACCGACGGCGCCGCGGGCGGCACCGCCTGTTCGCCCGTCTCCAACACGACCGGCGCCGACGTCACCCAGTGCAACGGCTCCGGCAACGGCGGCGGCGCAGCGGGTCGCGTGACCTGCACGGTCCCGACGTCCACCGAGACCTCCGCGCTCCTCGTCTCGGTGAACCAGTGCAACGGCTCCGGCAACGGCGGCGGCGCGACCGTCACCTGCGCCACGAACATCAGCAACTTCGTCACCGCGGTCGTGACTCCGACGCCGACGGCGACGGCGACGCCCACCGCGACCCCCACGGTCGAGCCGACCACGCCCGCGCCGACGCCCACGCCGACGGCGCCCACCCCCACCCCCACGGTCCCGACGCCGACCCCGACGCCCACCGCGCCGACCCCGACGCCGACCGCCCCGACTCCCACGCCGACGGCGCCGACCCCGACGCCCACGGCGCCGACCCCGACGCCCACCGCGCCGACGCCCACCCCGACGGTCCCGACGCCGACGGCCACCGTGCCGACGCCGACGCCCACCGCGCCGACGCCCACCCCGACGGTCCCGACGCCGACCGCCACCGTGCCGAAGCCGACGCCCACCGCGCCGACGCCCACCCCGACGGTCCCGACGCCGACGCCCACCGCGCCGACGCCCACCCCGACGGTCCCGACTCCCACGCCGACGGTCGGCACGCCGACCCCGGGCACGCCCACCCCCACGGCGGGCACGCCGACGCCGACTGCCGGGACGCCCACCCCGACGAGCACCACCGCGATCCCGATCATCCCCGGGGGCACGACGCCCGGCGGATCGCTGCCGGTGACGGGCTACGACCCCACGCCGACGATCGGCTGGGGCCTCGCCGCCCTGGTCCTGGGCGCGCTCGGACTGGGCTGGAACGCTCGACGCAGGTCCGCCCAGCGGTAGCCGCCCCGCGGATCCGCCGAGGGAGCGCCCGACGAACCGTCGTCGGGCGCTCCCTCGCGCGTAGCCCCAAAAGCACGCCCATGGTGGGCTTTCGTGTCCGAACGGATACGGTGGCCGCGATGGGGGTGCCTGATGCATCAGCGAGTCGACGGCGGATCCGTCCGCTGGACGCGCCGCCCACCCGCCTCCGCTCGACTCCTCGCCGCCCGTGCGATCCGCGACGGAGCGCCCTCGTGATCCGCGTCGACGTGCTCGGCGGCTTCCGCGTCGCGGGCCTCGGCACCGATGCCTCGTCCGCCTCCCCCGGCCCGGATCCGACCGGAGCCGCGCTCTCCGAGGGCACCAAACGGCTCATCGCCGCGCTCGCGATCCGCGCCCGCCCCGCCGACCGCGGCACCCTCGCCAGCGAGCTGTGGCCCGACGCGCTGGACGGCCGCGCGGCGTCGAGCCTCCGCTCCGCCATCGCCCGCCTCGGTGACGGCGGCCGCGAGATCGTCGGCTCCGCATCCGGCGGGCTCGTGCTGCACGACACGGTCGACGTCGACCTCCGGACGGCCCGCGCGACGGCCGCCCGCCTGCTCGAGCCTCGTCACGGGGAACCAGACGAGGCGGACATCTCGCCGACCGCGGTGGCCCTCTTCAGCGCGGACCTCCTGCCCGACTGGTTCGAGGCCTGGCTGGAGCCCGCGGCGGAGGAGTGGCGGCACCTGCGCGTGAACGTGCTCGAGGCCCAGTCCCAGGCGCTCATGGCCCGCAGGCGCCTGCAGGAGGCGGCGGCAGCGGCCCGACGGGCCATCGACGTGGATCCGCTCCGCGAGACCGCGCAGCGCTGCCTCATCACCGTGCACGTGGCCGCCGGCAACCAGTCCGACGCCCTCCGCGCCTACGAGATCTACCGGACGCGCCTCGACCGCGAGGTGGGGCTCGAGCCCACGGCGATGCTGACCGACCTCGTGTCCGGCCTGCGCGGCCGCGCCACGGCTCGCCGCGTCGGCTGACGGCCGGCGCGGCCGCCCGTCACGCCGCCGCGCCTCCGCTCAGTCCCCCGCCGGCACGCCGCCGAGCCGCTCCCAGAGGAACGCGTGGATGAGCGACTGCAGGCGCGCCGTCGCGAGATTGTCCGCCGATCCCCCGTGGCCGCCCGCCGTGTTCTCGAAGTACCAGGCGTCCTCGACCCCGGTCTCGTGCAGCAGCGCGACCATCTTCCGCGCCTGCACCGGACCCACGCGATCGTCGCTCTTCGCCGCGTAGACGAGGGTCGGCGGGTACGCGACCCCCGCGCGCACGTTGTGGTACGGCGAGAAGGTCCGGATGAAGTCCCAGTCGGAGGGCACGTCCGGGTCCCCGTACTCGGCGATCCACGACGCCCCGGCCGACAGCCGCGTGTACCGCCGCATGTCGAGCAGCGGCACGCCGCAGACCACCGCGCCGAACAGCTCCGGGTACGTCGTGAGCATGTTGCCGACCAGCAGGCCGCCGTTGCTGCGGCCCTCGCAGCCGAGGCGCGCCGGCACGGTGACGCCGCGGGACACGAGGTCGCGCGCCACCGCCGCGAAGTCCTCGTAGGCCCGGTGCCGCTCTCCCCGGAGCGCCGCACGGTGCCACGCGGGACCGTACTCGCCACCGCCGCGGATGTTCGCGAGCACGAACACGCCGCCGCGCGCCAGCCAGCCGCGCCCCCTGACGCCGCTGTACGACGGCAGCAGGCTGTTCTCGAAGCCGCCGTAGCCGGAGAGCAGCGTGGGCGCGGATCCGTCGAGCGGCAGGTCGCGCGGACCCACCTGGAAGTACGGCACGCGCGTCCCGTCGTCGGACACGGCGAAGTGCTGCTGCACCTCGAGGCCGTCGGCGTCGAACGACGCCGGCTGCTCCTTCACGGGTCGCGGCGCGCCCTCGCCGACCACGCCGTGCAGCAGCGTCGGAGGAGTGAGGAACCCCGTCACGGCGAGCCAGTACTCGTCGGTCTCGCGGTCGGTCGCGACGACGGAGACGGACGCGAGCGGCGTCCCCACGCGCACGTCCTCCTCGCGCCACCCGGCGGGCCCCGCAGCGGTCGGCGGCGTCAGCACGCGGATCCGGCTGGCCACGTCCTCGAGCAGCGTGAGCACGAGGTGCCCCGCGGTCCACGCCCAGTCCTCGAGGCTCCGCGACGAGGTCGGCGCGAAGAGCACGGTGAGCTCCCGGGATCCGGCGAGGAAGTCGTCGAGGCGCGCCGCCAGCAGCGAGCCCGCGGCGTGCACGACGCCGCCGATCTCCGTGTCGGTGCGTGGTCGAAGCACGAGCCACTCGCGGTGCAGGTCGACGTCCACGTCCTCGGGCACGTCGATCGGCACCGTGCCCGCGTCCGTGAGCAGCAGCGTGCGCGACGTGAAGAAGTCCGGCACCTCGCGGACGACGTCGCGCTCGAATCCGGGCGTGGGGTCGTGCGTGACGTGGACGAGCATGTCCGTGGCCGCGACCGCGTGCACCTCAGGGGCGGCGGCCAGCGCCTGCCCGCGGCTCCAGCGGCGCGCGGTGCGCGCGTACGAGCTCTCGGTGAGGCTGCCGGGCCCGAAGTCGGTGCCGACGAAGACCGTGTCCCGGTCGATCCACGACACCATCGTCTTCGCGACCGGCACCTCGAATCCGCCCTCGACGAAGAGCCCGGTGCCGAGGTCGAGCTCGCGGACGGCGACCGCGTCCCCGCCATCCGGCGAGAGCGACACGAGCGCCCGGTCGCGCGCCGGCGACAGCAGCTGCGCCCGCGAGAACTGCCACGGGATCCCCTCGGCCTCGCCCAGCGCGTCCAGGTCGAGCAGCACCTCCCACTCGGGCGCGGGCGCCTGGTACTCGTCGAGCGTCGTGCGACGCCAGAGTCCCTGCACGTGGTCGGCGTCGCGCCAGAGGTTGTAGAGGTGCTCGCCGTGCCGGGTCACGTAGGGGATCCGCTCGTCCGACTCCAGCACCTCGAGCAGCTCGCCCGTCAGATCGGCCCGCGACCCCTCCGGGGACCGCCCGAGCGTCCGCTCGTTCTCCGCTCGCACCCATGCGAGCGCGCGGTCCCCGTGGATCTCCTCCAGCCAGAGGAACGGGTCGTCGGGGGTCGGGGATACGCGAGCGTCGGCGGTCATCCCCTCAGCCTACGGAGGCGAGGGACGCCCGGATCAGGCCGCGGGCGCCAGGAACTCGTCCCATCCGGGCGCGGGCCGCTCCATCCCGCTGACCACCCAGCCGCTCCCCTGCGGCGCCCGGGGCGCCGTGCGCAGCGTCCAGCCCATCTCCTCGGGCGTGCGGTCGCTCTTGCGGTTGTTGCACGACAGGCAGCAGGCCACGAGGTTCTCCCATGTGTCCTTGCCGCCGCGGGATCGCGGGAGGACGTGGTCGATGGTGGTCGCGTTCCTGGCGCAGTACGCGCACCGGCCGCCGTCGCGGCGCAGGACCCCGCGCCGCGAGACGGGCACGCGACGCGCGTGCGGGATCCGCACATACCGCGTGAGCAGGATCACGGACGGGCGCCCCCACGCACCGCCGTTCCCGAGGATCGGGTGCTCCTCGTCCTGGGCGAGCATGGTGGCCTTGCCGCTCAGCACGAGCACCAGGGCCCGCTTGAACGACACGACGGCGAGCGGCTCGAAGCCCGCGTTGAGTACCAGTGTGCGCACGAAATCCCTCTCAGACCGGCCTGGACGGCTTCCAGGAATCCGAATGAGGCGTCCCGCCCCCGGGAACACGCGAAGGCACCGCCGAGTGCTCGGCGATGCCTTCTAGGAGAGCGGGTGACCGCTCGGGTGGAACAGGTGGCTGCCCATCCGGGGATGGTGCCGATGGCCGTGGCGCACGTGCGCATCCATGGTGCGGATGTCAGGTGCGGTGGTCATCGGGGCTCCCGGGCGGGTCGAGGGACGTCTCACCGGACAGGGTAGCCCAGCGTCCCCCGTTTGTCCCGGGCAACGCAGGAGGCCGGCGGCGCATCCCACAGGATGCGTGCCGCCGGCCTCCCGGGGTCGTGCTCGTGCCGGTGTCAGCCCAGGAGGCGGACGTAGTGCACGTTGGAGCTCCAGACCGGGCGCTCCTTGACGTGGTCGCCGGGCTTCGGCGCGTCGATCATGATGCCGTTGCCCGTGTAGATGCCGTCGTGGCTGCCGTCGTTCCAGACCACGATGTCCCCGGCGCGCGCCTGGGAGGCCGGCACCGTGACGCCGGCCGCACCCTGCGCCCGCACCGAGTGCGGGAGGTTGAGGCCGAACTGGGCGAACACGTACTGGACGAGACCCGAGCAGTCGAAGCCCGCGGGGGTGTTGCCGCCGAAGACGTAGGGCACTCCGAGGTACTGGCGGGCGACGGCGGCGACGCCGGTGGCCGAGGTGCCCGGGTAGATCGGGTTCTGTGCGAGCTGCGACGCGGACGCGCCGTCGTACGTCGTGGCGGAGGATGCGAGCTGCGTGCGGCGCTGCTCGGCGAGGGCGGCACGAGCGGCCTCGGCCTTCTGCGCGTTGAGGTCGGCGACGGACGTGGCGGTGAAGCCCTCCTCGACCGGGGCGGACGACGCGTTGTCGGCGGTGACGACCTGCGCGTTGGCGGCCGTGTAGTCCTGCAGCGACGCGCCCTCGGCGGACGACGTGTGCTCGAGCTGCGATCCCGCGGCGTACGCGGGGATGGCCATGACGCCGACGAGGCCGGTGACGAGGGTCATCACGACGGCGTTCGCGGCCTTCGTGCGGCGCGAACGGCCGGCGGGCGCCGGAGCCGGGCTCAGGCGGGGAGCGGGGGCCTGGAGGGTGCGGGTGGCGGAGTCGCGACGCGGCCGGACGGCCTTCGCGGCCTCGGCGGCGCGGAGCTCGCGGCGAGTGGGCAGACGATCCATCCCAGGTGCGGGCGGTCGAGTCGGGTCGGACGGGTTCCCGACGGAACCGCTGATGTCACCATGGGCCAAGTTGTCAACCTCCTGCGTCTCGACGCCGGACATGCTGGCGCCCCGTCCCTCCAAGGTCGTCGAGGGGTACTCATGCAGGGGACGGGTGTCGAGACGCCCTGCACCGGGCCCGGAACCTCTGTGGTGGTCGGTCGGGCCTGTTCGAGAGTAAGGGACGGGCTCCCGTTTGTCATCCTGAGGGACCATATTTCTAACGAATCCATAACGGCAGACGTCATCCTCACGATGGATGCCGGACGGAATCCCCGGTGAGGGCGGCGCGTTCCCCGCGTGTGCCCAGTCCGGGGGGGTCCTGGGGATCCGCCCGCCTTCGGTGCCGGGAACCCCGACGTCGGGTCAGCGCCCGATGAAGATGTGCCCCGCGACCTCGAGCGGCAGCTCGAGCCCCGGTCCCGCCCCGTCCACCCGCACCAGGACGTACGCGCCCTCTCGGGAGAAGGATCCGGTCGCGCCCGGCAGCACGCCGGCCTGCTTCAGCTGGGAGAGCAGCTCCGGGTCGAACTGCACGGGCTCGCCCAGCCGCCGGATCACGCCACGCGCGGGAGCGTCCTCCGTCGTGCCGAGCGACGCCTCGACGATGCTCACGACGCCGGCCATGAACGCGACGGCGGGCGAGTCGCCCAGCTCGTCGAGCCCGGGGATGGGGTTGCCGTACGGCGACTCCGTGGGGTGGCCGAGGAGGTCGAGGATCTTGCGCTCCACCTGCTCGCTCATCACGTGCTCCCAGCGGCAGGCCTCGTCGTGCACGAACTCCCACTCGAGGCCGATGACGTCGCTGAGGAGGCGCTCGGCGAGGCGGTGCTTGCGCATCACGTGGACGGCCTTGCTGCGGCCCTCCGGGGTGAGCTCGAGGTGGCGGTCGCCGCTGACGATCACGAGGCCGTCGCGCTCCATGCGCGCCACCGTCTGCGAGACGGTGGGGCCCGAGTGGCCGAGGCGCTCGGAGATGCGCGCCCGCAGGGGGACGATGGCCTCCTCCTCGAGGTCGAGGATGGTGCGGAGGTACATCTCCGTCGTGTCCACGAGATCAGTCATCGGGCCTCCCTTGCGCCACGGACCAGCCTACTTCCCCGGGTGCGGGATGACAGGCGCGGGGGCGCGTCACGGGCCCGGGGCGATCGAGGGCGGTCCTCTAGCATTGCGGCATGCCGACGACGAAGATCCCCACCGAACTGCTGCCCCTCGACGGACGATTCGGCTGCGGCCCGTCCAAGGTCCGGCAGGCGCAGCTCGACCACCTCGCGCTCGCGGGCGCGCAGATCCTCGGCACCTCCCACCGCCAGGCGCCCGTGAAGGACGTGGTCGGGCGCGTCCGCGACGGGCTGTCCCGGCTCTTCCGCCTGCCCGACGGCTACGAGGTCGTGCTGGGCAACGGCGGATCCACGGCGTTCTGGGACGCCGCGGCCTTCTCCCTCATCGAGCGCCGCAGCCAGAACCTCGTGTTCGGAGAGTTCGGCGGCAAGTTCGCGAAGTCCGCCGCGGCGCCCTTCCTCGAGGCGCCCGACGTGATCCGCGCCGAGCCCGGGAGCCGCGCATCCGCGAACCCGGTCGAGGGCGTCGACGTCTACGCGTGGCCGCACAACGAGACCTCCACCGGCGTCATGGCGCCCGTCACCCGCGTCCACGGCGACGAGGGCGCGCTCACCGTCGTCGACGCGACGAGCGCGGCCGGCGGCATCGACTTCGACGCGGCCCAGGCCGACGTCTACTACTTCGCCCCGCAGAAGAACCTCGCGAGCGACGGCGGCGTCTGGCTCGCGCTGTTCTCCCCGGCCGCCCTCGAGCGCGTGGACCGCATCGCGGCGTCCGGCCGGTGGATCCCCGAGTTCCTCAGCCTGAAGAACGCCGTCGACAACTCGCGCCTGAACCAGACGCTGAACACCCCGGCGCTCGCCACGCTGCTCATGCTCGAGGACCAGCTGGACTGGATCGACCGGGCTGGCGGCCTGGCCTGGGCCGACGCCCGCACGCGCGAGTCGTCCTCCGTCCTCTACGAGTGGGCGGAGCGCGTGGAGTACGCGCGGCCGTTCGTGACGGATCCCGCGCACCGCTCGCAGGTGGTGGTGACGATGGACTTCGACGACTCCATCGACGCGGCCGCCGTGGCGAAGACGCTCCGCGCCAACGGCGTCGTCGACACCGAGCCGTACCGGAAGCTCGGACGCAACCAGCTGCGGGTCGCGACCTTCACGGCCATCGAGCCGGACGACGTGCGCGCCCTCGTGCGCTGCATCGAGTTCGTCGTGGAGCAGGGCGCGGGCTGATCGCGGCCTCCCGGACATGACGACGGCGGCGGCCCCCTCGGGGGTCGCCGCCGTCGTCATGCGGGACGCGGGTCAGCGATCGGCGCCGTCGAAGCTCGTGTCGTCGTCGTCGTCGTCATCGTCATCGTCATCGTCGTCGTCGTCGTCGTCATGGTCGTCGTCGTCGTCGTCCGAGGCAGGGGCCTCGAAGTCGACGCCGTCGAGCACGTCGTCCGCGTCCTCCGCGTCCTCCGCGTCCTCCGCGGGGTCGTCGTCCTCGTCCTGGTCCTCGTCGTCGGACTCCGCCGCGAGGCGCTCGGCCTCCTGGTCGGCCTCGATGCCGGCGAGCCGGTCGGACCACGGGAGCCACTCGGGCGAGAGCAGCGCGCCCTCCCCGGGCATCAGCTCGGCCTCCAGCACGGTGGGGGCCGCGTCGTCGACCCGGGCGAGCGTGACGGTCCAGAACCAACCGGGGTAGCCGGGCATCGTGTTCGCGAACAGGAGCGACAGCACGCGGTCGCCCTCGACGATCGATCCGGCCGGCTCGCCGACGGTCTCGGCCGGCGTGATCTCGAGCAGGCCAGCGCGCGCGAGGTCGACGGCCGCCAGCAGCTCGGCGTCGGGCACGGCCGGCTCCGCGGGCGCCTCCGCTTCCGTCGCGGGGGACTCCGCGGTGGGCGCGTCGGCGGCGGTCAGGTCGCCTGTGGTCTCGTCGACCGCGCCCGGTGCCGTCGTGTCGGCCGTCTCGTCGGTCGCCCTCGACGCGGCGGTCGTCGTCTCGTCGTCCCGCGGCTCAGGCATCGAGCTCCTCCGCGACCCGGCGCAGCAACGCCGCGATCTTCCGGCCGTGGGACTCCTCGGGGTAGCGGCCGCGCTTGAGACCGGTGCCGATCCCGTCGAGCACCTTCACGAGGTCCTCCACGATGACGGCCATGTCATCGGCGGGCTTGCGGGACATGCGGGCCAGCGAGGGCGGGGCGTCGAGGATCCGCGCCGAGAGGGCCTGCGCGCCGCGCTTGCCGTCCGCGATGCCGAACTCCAGCCGGGTGCCGGCCTTCACGCCGGCGACGCCCGAGGGCAGGGCCGACGCGTGCAGGAAGACCTCCTGGCCGTCGTCCGAGCTGATGAACCCGAACCCCTTGTCCTCGTCGTAGAACTTCACCTTGCCGGTGGGCATGCGATCCTCTTCCCTCGCCCCGGGCGGGGCTCGATGTGCTTGTGGGCGGTCCAGTCTATTCGCCGGGGCGCCGACGGACCCGGCGGCGGACCCGGCGGCGGGGACGCCCGGCCCGCCGCCCGGCTCGGATCCGACGCGCCCGGGTGCGTGTCACGGCGTAGTCTGACGGGATGGCATCCGACACCGCACCGAGCGAGGGACGGGCCGAGCGCATCCTCGCGTACATGCTCGCCGGGATCCTGCTGGTCGCGGTGCTGAGCATCCTCGCGATCCTGCTGGCGCCGCTCATCGCCGTCGACGCGTCGCAGTACAGCACCCCCATGTGGCAGGTCATCCTGCTGCTGCCGGCCGTGGGGATCCCCATCGCCGCCCTCCTCTTCATCGCGATCCTGATCATCAGCGTCCGTCGCCGTCGTCGCATGGACGGCACGTCCCGCTGACGGGACGACCATGACCGACGCCCTCGTGCTCGCGGCCCGCCTGCGCGCGCTCGACGACGCCGCGCTCGCCGCCCTGGTCCGTGACCGCCACGTCGACGCCGCGCGCATCGCCGACCTGTTCGACGTCGCCGACGCCCTGCTCGCCCCGGACGCCGTCGCGCGGTCCCTGGAGCAGCTCGACCGCACGGCGCTGGCCGTCCTCGCGGTCGCCGCCGAGGACGGGGCGACCGCCGGGCCTGTCTCCCTCGACGCCGTCCGCGACTCGCTAGCTCGCCGCTCGGGCGAGGACCGGCTGGACCCGGCGGAGCTGACGGCCGCCGCACGCCGGGCCGCGGACACGCTCCTGGCCGGCGTCGACGACGCGGGTCTCACGACGCATCCGGAGGTGGCGGCCGCCCTCGCCGCCTGGCCCGCCGACGGTCTCCCGGGGACGGACGAGCTGGCCCGCCTCGCACCGCCCGCCCCGCTCGCGGCCGTACCCCGCGTCGATCCCGACGAGGTCGACCGACGTGCGGGCGAGAGCGCGTTCCGGTCGGTGGTCGCCGTCGCCGCCCTCGTGGACGAGCTGACCCGCGAGCCCGCGCGCGAGCTGAGCCGAGGCGGCATGTCCCTTCCCGACGCGCGCCGGCTGGCCGCCGCGCTCGGTGCCGACCTCGACGACGTCCCCGCCTACCTGTCCCTCGCCGACCGCGCGACGCTCGTCGGAAGGTCGGATCGCGCCTGGTCCACGACGACGGCATCCGCCGCCTGGTCCGCCCGGCCGACCGCTGAGAGGTGGGAGGCACTCGCCGCGGCCTGGCTGGAGGCGCTGTCGCCCGCCACCCGCGGCATCCTCGCGGAGCGCGCCGAGGCGTCGTGGGGAGCTGGGCTCGTCGACAGCGTCCTCTGGCGCTTCCCCGGCGGATCCGCCTGGATCGGCGAGCGCATCACCGCCTTCACGCGCGACGCCGGGCTCCTCGGCATCTCGACGGGTGACGTCCCGAGCTCCGCGGGCCGCGCGCTCCTCACAACGGGGCCTGGGGCCGCGGCCGCCGCGCTCGCGCCGCACCTGCCCGCCGAGGTCGATCGGGTCTACCTGCAGCACGACCTCACCGTCGTCTCCCCCGGCCCGCTCGATCCCGCGGTCGAGTCGCGCCTGCTCGAGGTCGCCGACGCCGAGGGGCGGGGGCTGGCCGCGACCTACCGGATCTCCACCGCATCCGTCACGCGCGCCCTCGCGTCCGGCGCGACGGCCGACGCCATCCGCGCCCTCCTGGCGGAGATCTCGCTGACCGGCGTCCCCCAGCCCCTCGACTACCTCATCGACGAGGCCGCCGCGCGCTTCGGCCGCCTCCGCGTCCGCCCGGCGTCGCCCTCCGACGCGGTCCCGGATGCCCGGTCGGCGATCGTCTCCGACGACGGGCCGCTGCTCGCCACCCTCCTCGTCGACCGCGACCTCGCGCAGCTGCGGCTCGTGCGCGCGGGCGACGCGGTGCTCACGTCCGCCGCATCGCCCGATGCCGTGGAGCGCGCGCTCGCGGCCGCCCGGCTCGCCCCCGTCCGCGAGGACGCGGCAGGGCACCGGATCGCACCAGCCCCGCGGACCGCCCCCGCGTCCGCGACCGCCGCGGATCCCGAGCCCGACGCCGCGGACGCCCTGGTGTCCCGTGTCCGCGCGGCCGACGGCCCCGACGACGGTGTCGCATGGACGACGCGCCAGCTCGAGGTGGCGATCCGCGCGAGGGCCGCCCTCCGCGTCCGCGTGCGCATGCCGGACGGCCGCGAGGTGGACCACGTGCTCGAGCCCTCCAGCGTGGCCGGCGGGCGGCTTCGCGCCCGCGACCGCATCGCCGACGTCGAGCGCACCCTGCCCCTGTCGAGCGTCGTGGAGATCTCCCCCGCGCCGGCGAGCGCATGAGCGCGCCTAGGCTGGCGGGCATGCCCGACGGCCCCCTCATCGTCCAGAGCGACCGCACCGTCCTCCTCGAGGTGGCCCACGCCGACGCCGAGGACGCGCGCCACGACCTCGCCGTGTTCGCCGAGCTGGAGCGCGCGCCCGAGCACATCCACACGTACCGGATCACCCGGCTCGGCCTCTGGAACGCCCGCGCCGCCGGCCACACGGCCGAGGACATGCTCGCCACCCTCGAGCGCTACTCCCGGTTCCCCGTGCCGCAGTCGGTCACGGTCGACGTCACCGACACGGTCGGACGCTACGGCCGCCTCGTCATCGGGCGCGACTCGGACGGGGAGCTGCAGATCTCGAGCACGGAGTCCGCCGTCCTCTCGGAGGTCGCGAGCTCCCGCCGCATCGCGCCGCTGCTCACGGAGCGCGTGGACGCGACCACCTACCGCGTGCAGGCGTGGGCGCGCGGGCAGCTCAAGCAGGAGCTCGTGAAGATCGGCTGGCCCGCCGAGGACCTCGCCGGGTACACGCCCGGCACGCCCCACGACATGGCGCTCGTGGAGGACGGCTGGACGCTCCGCGGCTACCAGACCGACGCGGTCGACCACTTCCTCGACGGCGGATCCGGCGTGGTCGTCCTCCCCTGCGGCGCCGGCAAGACGCTCGTGGGAGCCGCCGCCATGGCCCGCGCCAAGACCACCACGCTGATCCTCGTCACGAACACCGTGTCGGCCCGCCAGTGGCGCTCGGAGCTGCTCAAGCGCACCACGCTCACCGAGGACGAGATCGGCGAGTACTCGGGCCAGGCCCGCGAGGTCAAGCCCGTGACCATCGCGACGTACCAGATCCTCACCGCCAAGAGGAAGGGCGAGTACGCCCACCTCGCGCTCCTCGACGCGCTCGACTGGGGCCTCGTGGTCTACGACGAGGTGCACCTCCTGCCCGCTCCCGTCTTCAAGCTGACCGCGGACCTCCAGGCCCGCCGCCGCCTCGGCCTCACGGCCACGCTCGTGCGCGAGGACGGTCGCGAGGGCGACGTGTTCAGCCTCATCGGCCCGAAGCGGTTCGACGCGCCCTGGAAGGAGATCGAGGCCCAGGGCTTCATCTCCCCCGCCGAGTGCTTCGAGGTGCGCATCGACCTCCCCGACGACGAGCGCCTCGTCTACGCCGCGGCCGCGGACGACGAGCGCTACCGGCTCGCCGCCACCGCGCCGGCCAAGCTCGAGGTGACGCGCGCCCTGGTCGAGCGGCACCGCGGCGAGAGCATCCTCGTCATCGGGCAGTACCTTGAGCAGATCGACGAGCTCGCGGAGGCGCTCGGCGCCCCGAAGCTCACGGGCGCGACGCCCGTCGCCGAGCGCGAGCGGCTCTACCAGGCGTTCCGCGACGGCACGGAGCGGGTCCTCGTCGTGAGCAAGGTCGCCAACTTCTCGGTGGACCTGCCCGACGCCACGGTCGCGATCCAGGTGTCCGGCTCGTTCGGCTCCCGCCAGGAGGAGGCGCAGCGCCTCGGTCGCCTGCTCCGCCCCGAGGCGTCCGGCCTGTCCGCGAGCTTCTACACGCTCGTCTCCCGCGACACCGTCGACCAGGACTTCGCCCAGAACCGCCAGCGCTTCCTGGCCGAGCAGGGCTACAGCTACACGATCCTCGACGCCGCCGGCATCGCGGCCTGATCTCCGGCGCGCATCCGCCGCGACCGCTCGCCCTGCGCGTCCAGGCGACTCCCAGCGAGCGCGCAGATACTTCAACCCATGAGCGATGGCCCGAAGATCCTTATCGTCGATGACGAACCCAACATCCGCGACCTGCTGACCACGAGCCTCCGGTTCGCCGGGTTCGCGGTCCGCGCCGTCGGCAACGGCGCCCAGGCCATCTCGGCCGTCCTCGAGGAGGAGCCCGACCTCATCATCCTCGACGTGATGCTGCCGGACATGAACGGCTTCGGCGTCACCAAGCGCCTTCGGGCGGCCGGGTACACGGCGCCCATTCTCTTCCTCACGGCGAAGGACGACACCGAGGACAAGATCACGGGCCTCACCGTCGGCGGCGACGACTACGTCACCAAGCCGTTCAGCCTCGACGAGATCGTCGCGCGCATCAAGGCGATCCTGCGCCGCACGATGCACGCCGACGAGGACGCCATCATCCGCGCGGGCGAGCTCACCATGGACCAGGACACGCACGAGGTCCTCGTGGGAGAGGAGCCCATCGAGCTGAGCCCCACCGAGTTCAAGCTGCTGCGCTACCTCATGCTCAACCCCAACCGCGTGCTGTCGAAGGCGCAGATCCTCGACCACGTGTGGGAGTACGACTTCAACGGCGACGCGGGCATCGTCGAGTCGTACATCTCCTACCTGCGCCGCAAGCTCGACCAGCACTCCTCGGAGCCGGTCATCCAGACCAAGCGCGGGTTCGGCTACATGCTCAAGGCCGCCAAGTCCTGATCCTCCGGTCCCGCACGAGGACCCGCTCCACCTGAACGGCCGGACGCCCCTGGGCGCCCGGCCGTTCGCACATGCTGGGTCGCATATCCTCGACCCAGGTCAGCGAGACGGGAACACGAGGTGCGGCCAGTGCACGACTACGTGTCGGAGAAGTGGAACAACGTCTCCCTGCGCACCAAGATCACGAGCGTCACGGTGCTCCTGCTCCTGCTCGGCCTCCTCGTATCCGGCGCCGGCACCATGTACCTGCTGCGGCAGCAGATGGTGAGCCAGCTCGACGCGCAGCTCCGGGTCACCATCACGCAGCTCCCGAAGGTCCTCAACACGGACGCCACGATGCCGGACACGTTCACGCAGGACGACGTCGCCACCGCCGATCCGGCCTGGTTCGTGGTGCTCCTCGACGCCCAGGGCGACGTGCTCGCCGACAACTGGACGGGCGACTCCGCCGAGCACCCCCGCGTCTTCGGCCTCGACCTGGCGCGCGCCTCGCAGATCAACAACGAGATCGTCGTCTTCTCGGACAACTCCGGCAAGAAGGCGTGGCACGGCATCGTCCGGGTGTCGCAGAACGCCTCTCCGGACGCCATGGAGTACTCGACGCTCGTCGTCGCCCGCCCGTTGGAGCAGGTCGACGACCTCGTCGCCACGTACATCGTCATCTTCGCGAGCTTCGGCCTCGCCGTGGTCGTCCTCGGCGCCGCGGTCACGCGCATGCTGGTGACCAGCACGTTCGGCCCGCTGCGCGAGGTCGAGCGCACCGCGGCCGCCATCGCCGGCGGCGACTTCAGCCAGCGCCTCGGCGGCGCGACACCGAACACCGAGGTCGGTCGCCTGAACCGCTCCCTCAACATGATGCTCAGCCGGATCGACCGCGCCTTCGCCGACCGTGCCAAGACCATCGACCAGATGCGGCGCTTCGTCGGCGACGCCAGCCACGAGCTCCGCACTCCGCTGGTATCGGTGCGCGGCTACGCCGAGCTCTACCGGATGGGGGCCCTGCAGACGCCCGAGGACGTGTCGCAGGCCATGGAGCGCATCGAGAAGGAGGCCATCCGCATGGGCGGGCTGGTCGAGGACCTCCTGGAGCTCGCGCGGCTGGACGAGACGAAGCCGCTGCAGCTCGCACCCGTCGACCTCTACCCCATCGCGCGCGACGCCGCCCTCGACGCGATGGCCTCCTCCCAGACGCGCACCGTCACGGCGCTCCCGCCAGTCCTCGTCAACCCCGTCGGCCCGATCCTTGACGCCGACGGCCTCGAGCCGACCCAGGAGCTGTCCCCGGACGCGCAGCGCGGCACCGCGACGACGACGGGCACCGACGCCACCGGGCCCATCGCATTCGCCGGCGCCACGCTGTCGCGCTTCCGCTCCCGGCGCTCGCGCCGCCCCGGCGAGACGGCGACGGACGCCCTCGCCCCGGCCCGCCTCGGCGAGGACGCTCGCGTCCCCGCCGAGGGCTTCGCCATGGTCCAGGCGGAGGAGAACAAGATCCGGCAGGTGGTGACCAACCTCATCGGCAACGCGGTGCGCTTCACGCCCGCCGGCAGCCCGATCGAGCTCGCCACCGTCGTCGACGAGGCCGCACGCGAGGCGCGCATCGAGGTCCGCGACCACGGAGACGGCGTGCCCCCGCAGATCCGCGAGAAGATCTTCCAGCGCTTCTGGCGTGCCGACACGTCGCGCACCCGGGAGACCGGCGGCAGCGGGCTCGGCCTCGCCATCGTGTCCGCCATCGTCGCCGCGCACCGCGGCCGCGTCGACGTGGTCGAGACCGAGGGCGGCGGCGCGACCTTCCGCGTGATCCTGCCCCTCCTCCCCAGCGCCGAGGGCTCGACGGCCTCCACGCCCAGCACCCCGCCCGCCCCCGCGTCCTGATCTCCGCGTAGCCTCCGCCCGTCCCATGACGAGAAGGAGGAGACGCATGACGAGGTATCAGGTGGACAGCGAGGCCGTCCTGTCGGCCACCGCGGCGGTCCAGGGCAGCATCGGCCGCATCCAGGCGGAGGTGGCGGGCCTGCACGGCCAGCTCGCCGACCTGCAGGGCTCGTGGTCCGGCAGCGCGGCCACGGCCTTCCAGGGCGTGGTCGCCGAGTGGAAGGGCACGCAGCAGCGCGTCGAGGAGGCGCTGGCGAGCATCAACCAGGCGCTGAGCTCCGCAGCCCGGCAGTACGCGGAGGTGGAGGAGGGCAACGCCCGCATGTTCGCGCACTAGCGCGACGCGGCGGCCGTCAACCGCCGCAGGAGCATCCGCGCACGACGAAGCGGGCGGCCCCGTGAGGGACCGCCCGCTTCGTCGTGCTGATCGTGCTGGTGGGCGGGGCGTCTCCGCCCCACCCGGTCGGACTAGAAGTCCATGCCACCCGTGGGGTCGCCGGCCGGGGCCGGGTTCTTCTCGGGCTTGTCGGCGACGACCGCCTCGGTCGTGAGGAACAGACCGGCGATGGACGCGGCGTTCAGCAGAGCCGAGCGCGTGACCTTCACCGGGTCGTTGATCCCCGCGGCGAGCATGTCGACGTACTCGCCCGTGGCGGCGTTGAGGCCGTGACCCGAAGGGAGGTTGCGGACGCGCTCGGCCACGACGCCGGGCTCGAGGCCCGCGTTGAGGGCGATCTGCTTGAGCGGAGCGTCGACCGCGACGCGGACGATGTTCGCGCCCGTCGCCTCGTCGCCCTCGAGCTGGAGCTTCTCGAACGCGAGCTTGCCGGCCTGGATGAGGGCGACGCCACCACCGGCGACGATGCCCTCCTCGACGGCGGCCTTCGCGTTGCGGACGGCGTCCTCGATGCGGTGCTTGCGCTCCTTGAGCTCCACCTCGGTCGCGGCGCCGGCCTTGATGACGGCCACGCCGCCGGCCAGCTTCGCGAGGCGCTCCTGGAGCTTCTCGCGGTCGTAGTCGCTGTCCGTGTTGCCGATCTCGTTGCGGATCTGCTGCACGCGGGCCGCGATCTCGGTGGCGTCTCCGCCGCCCTCGACGATCGTGGTCTCGTCCTTGGTGATGACGACCTTGCGGGCCGTGCCGAGCAGGTCGAGGGTGACGTTCTCGAGCTTGAGGCCGACCTCCTCGGCGATGACCTGGCCACCGGTGAGGATGGCGATGTCCTGCAGCTGCGCCTTGCGACGGTCGCCGAAGCCGGGGGCCTTGACGGCGACCGACTTGAAGATGCCGCGGATCTTGTTCACGACGAGCGTGGCCAGGGCCTCGCCGTCGACGTCCTCGGCGATGATGAGGAGCTGCTTGCCCGACTGGATGACCTTGTCGACGATGGGCAGGAGGTCCTTGATGTTCGAGATCTTCGAGTTGACGATCAGGATGTACGCGTCCTCGAACACGGCCTCCTGGCGCTCGGGGTCCGTGACGAAGTACTGCGACAGGTAGCCCTTGTCGAAGCGCATGCCCTCGGTGAGCTCGAGCTCGGTGCCGAAGGTGTTGGACTCCTCGACGGTGACGACGCCCTCCTTGCCGACCTTGTCGATCGCCTCGGCGATGATGGCGCCGATGGTGGAGTCGCCGGCGGAGATGGACGCGGTGGCGGCGATCTCCTCCTTGGTCTCGATCTCCTTCGCGGCGGCCTTGAGCTCCTCCGTGACGGCCGCGACGGCCTTCTCGATGCCGCGCTTGAGGCTGATGGGGTCGGCGCCCGCGGCGACGTTGCGGAGGCCCTCGCGGACCAGCGCCTGCGCGAGGACGGTCGCGGTGGTCGTGCCGTCACCGGCGACGTCGTCGGTCTTCTTGGCGACCTCCTTGACGAGCTCCGCGCCGATCTTCTCGAACGGGTCGTCGAGCTCGATCTCCTTGGCGATGGACACGCCGTCGTTCGTGATCGTGGGGGCGCCCCACTTCTTCTCGAGGACGACGTTGCGGCCACGCGGGCCGAGCGTCACGCGGACCGCGTCGGCCAGGATGTTCAGGCCGCGCTCGAGGCCGCGGCGGGCTTCTTCGTCAAAAGCGATGATCTTAGCCATGTGTATCTCTCGTCCCTCCCGGACGTCAGGAAAAAGGCAGTCGTCTAGCACTCCCCGTGAGGGAGTGCCAGGGACGATTCTGGCACTCGCCCTACGGGAGTGCAAGCGAGCCGCCCACAGGCTGGACGCCGGTCGGGATGCGACGACGCCGCCGCCCGGACGGGCGACGGCGTCGTGGCGGGATGCTCCCTAGGCCAGCGTGACGTTCTCCGCCTGCAGGCCCTTGGAGCCCTGGCCGATCTCGAAGGCGACGCGCTGCCCCTCCTCGAGGACCTTGTAGCCGGACATCTCGATCGCCGAGTAGTGGACGAAGACGTCCTGCTGGGCAGGACCGCCCTCGACGGCGTCCACGGTGATGAACCCGAACCCCTTCTCCCCATTGAACCACTTCACGGTGCCGTTGGCCATGTGCTTCTCCATGTGCGAATGCGCGGTGTCGGGGGCACGGTGCCGCCACCCCCGGGTCGGCCGCGGAGCCCTGCATCGACCCCGCGCCACGCCCTCGGGACGTACGGCGCGCAGCACCTGGACGCGGCGGGCGTGCGACCAGGCAGCACGATAGACAGAGCCGACGACGCCCCGTCGGGTTACTCCACGGGGACGACTCGGCGGGCCGAGACGGAGGCGTTCAGCCCTTGGCGGCGTAGTCGGCGCCGAGCACTGCCGTGAGCTTCGACGCCTGGGCCGCGGCCGTGCCCTCGGCCGGTCGGAACTGGTCGGACTGCGCCACGTCGCCCACCCCCAGCGCCGCGACGAGGCCGCGCGCGGCGCCTTCGTCCGCGTCGTCGTAGTAGTAGACGGTCGTGGTGGCGATGTCGGTGGAGCTGGCGTTCAAGCGGGACGCGATGGCCCAGCCCTCCTTCTCGAGCGCCGTCGCGGCCCGGGCCGAGAGACCCGACGTCCTCGTGCCGTTGAGGACGGTCACGACCATGCCGGGCACGGCGGTGGGAGCGGCGGTCGGCTGCTCGGTGGGCGCGGCCTCCTCGGAGGAGCCGCCGCTCGGGATGATGTCGGTGAACGAGACCCGGTCGTTGATGACGAAGAGCCCGACGACGCCGAGGCCCACGAGCAGGCCGGTCGCGAGGGCCGCCCACGCGAAGGCGCGGAAGCGGTGGTGAGGCGGACGGGGCGCGCGATGGGCGCCCACTCGGCTCAGGTCGCCGGGGACCTCGTCGAAGCGGTCGGGAGCGTGGGAGGGCATGGGGGTCTCGTGTCTCCTCGGTGGGGCGCGGGGTCAGCGCGCGGTCGGTCGGTGCGGGAGACCGGTGGGCAGGGCGCGTGCCGCGCGCGCGGCGGCGCGCGTCTCACGGAGTCGCAGGAGGCGCCCGACGAGGAGCGGGTCGTAGGCGAGGGCCTCGCGCGTCTCGAGCAGGGATCCGAGCAGCTGGTAGTAGCGCGTGGCCGAGAGGCCGAAGGCCTGGCGGATGGCCTCCTCCTTCGCCCCGGCGTGACGCGTCCAGTCCCGCTCGAAGTCGAGGACCGCGCGGGCGCGGGCGTCGAGCTCGACGACCGGATGCGATCCGGCCGCCGGAGCGGTCGTGGAGCTTGTCTCGCGCTGGTCCACGGCATGCTCCTTCCCCGACATCCCCCACATACTAGGTGCGCCTCGCTGAGCGCCTTGCGCAGCATGCCGGGGTGTCCACGCACCGCGACGGGCACCGCGGCAGCGCATCGCGTCCGCTCGCATCCCGGAGCGGATCGTCCCCCGCATGCAGGAATCGACGGGGGCCCGCGGCGGTTGTCCATGGAGGCGCGCTGGGACGCCGCCCCTAGGATCGACCAGCGAGAAAGGACCCGCACATGGCCTACGAGATCGAGAAGACCGACGACGAGTGGCGCCAGGAGCTCTCCCCGGAGGAGTACGCGGTGCTGCGCCAGCAGGCCACCGAGCGCCCCTGGACCGGCGAGCTGCTGGACGAGGAGCGCACCGGCGTCTACGGGTGCAAGGCCTGCGGCGCCGAGCTCTTCACGAGCGACACCAAGTTCGACTCCCACTGCGGGTGGCCGAGCTTCTACGCGCCGAAGGAGAGCGACGCCGTCAAGCTGTACACGGACACGAGCCTCGGCATGAAGCGCGTCGAGGTCGTCTGCGCCCGGTGCGGATCGCACCTCGGGCACGTCTTCGACGACGCGCCGCAGACCCCCACCGGCGACCGGTTCTGCATGAACTCGGTCTCCATGTCGTTCCGCACCGCGGAGTGATGGGCGTGCCGCGGCATCGGGCGGGCGGCACCCCCGACCCGTCCGGGCCCGGCACCCCTTCGCAGGGCGGACCCGTCCTGGAGGCGCTCCGCGGTCGGCGGTCCCGCTCGTCCGTGGGCGCCGCGTCCCCGACGCACGAGGATCTCGTCCCGCTCGTCGAGGCCGCCTCACGGCTCGCCGACCACGGCGGTCTGCGGCCGTGGCGTGTCATCGAGATCCGCGGAGGCGCGCGTGACAGCCTCGGCGCCGCGATGGACGAGGCGGCGGGCGACCCCGGATCCGGCAAGCACCGCAAGAAGACGCATCGCGCGAGCCTCCTGATCGCCGTCGTCGCCAGCCGCACCCCGAGCCGCAAGGCGCCGGACTGGGAGCAGGAGGCGGTCGCCGCGGGTGTCGCGCACGCTCTCACCCTGCTGCTCGAGGAGCAGGGGTGGGGCGTGTTCTGGCGCACCGGCAGCCTCACGCGCAGCGAGCCGGTGCGACGCATGCACGGCCTGCGCGACGGCGAGGACCTGCTCGGCTGGCTCTACGTCGGCGATGTGGCCGACGACGACAAGGGCCCGCGTGCGACCGTCGACGGCGAGCGGATGATCACCGTCCTCGACTGAGCGAACGGCATCGAGAGCCGGCCACGGGACTCGAACCCGTAACCGCCGCATTACAAGTGCGGTGCGCTACCAATTGCGCCAGGCCGGCCGACGGACCTCGCGGGCCGTCGATCCATCATACGAGCCGCGCTACGGGGCGGTCGTCGGCGTCTCGGACGGCGCAGGGGTCGGGGTGGGCGTCGTCGTCGCGTCCTGGCCGGCGGCCTGGAGCACGAAGGCGGCGAACGCCTTCGCGTCGTCCGGCTGGCCCGTGTACTGGCGGTCTCCCACCACGATGATCGGGGCGCCCACGACCTTGTCGACGTTCGAGTCGGGGATGTCGCCGTCCAGGACGCGGTCGGTCGCGGCGTTGACCCACGACTGGAACCGCTGGTCGGAGACGCACTTCGCGATGTCGGACGAGCCGGCGCCCGCCTGCCCGGCGAGCTCGACGATGCGATCGTCGCTGAGGCCCGTGCTCTGCTCGGCGGGCTGCTCCGCGAAGAGCGCGGAGTTGAAGGCCCAGAAGTCATCGGGTGCCGCGTCGGCGACGCACGCGGCCGCGTTGGCCGCCCGAAGGGAGTAGGCCTGCGACTTGCTGGTGAGGATCGCGACGGGGTGGATCTCCACCGTGGCCGCGCCCGACTGGAGCCAGCCCTCCATCTGCGCGCCGTTGGTGTCCTGGAACTCCTTGCACGCCGTGCAGAGGTAGTCGACGTAGACGCGGATGTGGGCGACGCCGGCGGCCTCGGACTCGGTGGGCACCGGATCCTGCTCGGGGTCGAGGGCCTGCGTGGGGACCGCGGCGAGGTCCTTGCCGATGAGGATGCCGTCGCTCGCCATGTTCTGGGGGCCGGGTCCCGCCGGCCGTGCTCCCTGGACGACGACGAGGCCCACCACCACGACGACCGCGATCAGGGCCGCGGCGATGCCGCCGCGGATGGCGTAGCGGCCGAACACATCCCGGCGGCGCTGCTTCATCCGGTTGAGCCGCGCCTTCTCGCGCGCGGCCTCGCGGCGTCGTCGGTGACCGCCGTGCGGTTCGTGCGCGGGCGGCGTGCTGCTCATGGATCCTCGCTCAGTGGATGGGGATTCGGCGCGGGCGGGCTCCCGGACGACCTCAGGACTCTAGGCGGCCAGTCTGGGAAAGCGATGACGCGGCGGGCGCGGGTGCATCGCCGCAGGAGACGATACAGGCCCGCGACACCCTGTCCCCGGGTGGGGAATAGTCGCCGATCCGCATCGTGCCGGGCTTCCCGACCGCACACCCGCGTGCAATACTCAACGGGTGGTCGTCGTCGCCCACAGCGATGAGCCATGAGCATCACATCCATCACCACGGATCGTCGGGCACGTACCTGCCCGTGAAGGAGAACACCGAAATGGCATCTGTAACTTTCGACAAGGCCACGCGCCTCTACCCGGGCTCGACGCGCCCCGCGGTCGACCAGATCGACCTGGAGGTCGCCGACGGCGAGTTCCTCGTCCTCGTCGGCCCGTCCGGCTGCGGCAAGTCGACCACCCTCCGCATGCTCGCGGGCCTCGAGGAGGTCAACGACGGCAACATCTTCATCGGCGACCGCAACGTCACGGACGTCCCGCCGAAGGATCGCGACATCGCGATGGTCTTCCAGAACTACGCGCTGTACCCGCACATGACGGTCGCCGAGAACATGGGCTTCGCGCTCAAGATCGCGGGCGTCGGCAAGGACGAGCGCGCCACCCGCGTCCTCGAGGCAGCCAAGCTCCTCGACCTCGAGCCCTACCTCAGCCGCAAGCCCAAGGCGCTCTCCGGCGGCCAGCGCCAGCGCGTCGCCATGGGCCGGGCGATCGTGCGCCAGCCGCAGGTGTTCCTCATGGACGAGCCGCTGTCGAACCTGGACGCGAAGCTCCGCGTCCAGACCCGCACGCAGATCGCGTCGCTCCAGCGCCGCCTCGGCGTCACCACGGTGTACGTCACCCACGACCAGACCGAGGCGCTCACCATGGGCGACCGCATCGCGGTCCTCAAGGACGGCGTCCTGCAGCAGGTCGGCACCCCGCGCGACCTGTACGAGAAGCCGCAGAACGTCTTCGTCGCCGGATTCATCGGCTCGCCCGCGATGAACCTCTTCACCGCGAACGTCGTCGACGGCGGCGTGCAGTTCGGCTCCGCCGTGGTGCCCGTCGAGCGCGACGTCCTCACGAACGCGACCGGCAACGCCGTGACCATCGGCGTGCGTCCCGAGGACGTCGTCGTCAGCACCTCGCAGGGCCAGGGCCTCTCGGTCACAGTGGACCTCGTCGAGGAGCTCGGCGCGGACGGCTACCTCTACGGCCACACCGACATCGAGGGCAAGCGCACCGACCTCGTCGCGCGCGTCGACGGCCGCATGCACCCGAACGCCGGCGACACCGTCTTCATCACGCCGCAGCCGGGTCACCTCCACGCCTTCGACGCCGAGAGCGGCCTCCGCCTCAACGCGCCGGTCGCCGCGAGCTGATCGAGCCCTCCCACCGCCGCTGCCGCGGTCCCCGCGCTCCCCTCACCGGGAGCACCGGGGGCCGCGGCAGCGGCGTTTCCGCGGTCGGGTAGGGTCGCACCATGGCCGGATCCCTGAACATCACCTCGGCGACGGTCGATCCCGCGCTCCTCGACCTGCCCTGGCAGCTGCCGCTCGACGAGTGGCCCTCCTCGGCCATCGCGACCCTCCCGAAGGGCATCTCCCGGCACCTCGTGCGCTTCGCGAACCTGTCCGGCTACGTCATCGCCATCAAGGAGACGACGGACGAGATGGCGCGCGGCGAGTACGACATGCTGCGGACGCTGCAGCGGCTCGAGATCCCGTGCGTGGAACCCGTCGCGGTGATCACGAACCGCACCGACGAGGACGGCGACCCGCTCAAGTCGGTGCTCGTCACCCGGCACCTCAAGTTCTCGCTCCCCTACCGGGCGCTGTTCTCGCAGCAGCTGCGACCGGACACCGCGACGCGTCTGGTGGACGCCCTGGCCGTCCTGCTCGTGCGCCTCCACATGATCGGCTTCTTCTGGGGGGACGTCTCCCTGTCGAACACCCTCTTCCGCCGCGACGCGGGAGCGTTCGCCGCGTACCTGGTGGACGCGGAGACCGGCAAGCTCTTCAACGGCGGCCTCTCCAACGGGCAGCGCGAGAACGACCTCGAGATCGCACGGGTCAACATCGCCGGCGAGCTCATGGACCTGGAGGCCGGCGGGCGCATCGAGGAGGGCCTCGACCCGCTCGAGACGAGCACGCGCATCGTCGCGCAGTACCGCACGCTCTGGAAGGAGCTCACGGGTCGCGAGGAGTTCCCCACGTCCGAGCGCTGGCGCATCAACGAGCGCGTCGACCGCCTCAACCACCTCGGCTTCGACATCGAGGAGCTCGCGATCCGCACGACCGCCGAGGGCTCGCAGGTGCGCATCCAGCCCAAGGTCGTCGACGCGGGGCACCACCAGCGACGGCTGCTGCGCCTCACGGGAGTGGACGCGCAGGAGAACCAGGCGCGTCGACTCCTCAACGACCTCGACTCGTACACGGCGACGTTCGACAAGCAGGACCTCGACGAGGAGATGGTGGCGCACGAGTGGGTCGCGCGCGTCTTCGAGCCCGTCGTGCGGGCGATCCCCCGCGACCTCCGCGGCAAGCTGGAGCCCGCCGAGGTCTTCCACCAGCTGCTCGAGCACCGCTGGTACATGTCGCAGAAGCTCAGCAGGGACATCCCGCTCGCCGAGGCCGTGACCGCGTACGTGCAGGACATCCTCCGCCACCGGCGCGACGAGGCGACGGTCATCGACCCGCCGACCGAGTCGATCGGCGTGATCGAGGACGAGTCGGACGTGCCCATCACCGAGGCCGAGGCCGCGGAGGACTGGCGCACGAAGGTCTGAGCGCCCCCGCGCGGGGTGCACGCAGGAGGAGCCGGGACCCTGGGGTCCCGGCTCCTCCTGCGTGCGGTGCGCTACTCCCGCTTCGCGGCGCGCAGCTTGCCGATCTCGTAGAGCGTGACGCTCGCGGCGATGCCGGCGTTGAGGGACTCGGTGGAGGCCCCGATCGGGATGGAGACGACGGTGTCGCAGGTCTCGGTGACGAGGCGCGAGAGGCCCTTGCCCTCGGATCCCACGACGACCACGATCGGCCGGTCGGCGAGCGTGAACTCGTGCAGCGACATGTCGCCGCCGCCGTCGAGGCCGACGACGAAGACGCCGCGCTGCTTGAGCGCCTTGAGCGTCTGGGTGAGGTTCGACGCCATGGCGACGGGCGTGCGCGCCGCGGCACCGGCCGAGGTCTTCCACGCGCTGGCGGTGAGGCCGACCGAGCGACGCTGCGGCACGATCACGCCGTGACCGCCGAACGCCGCGACCGAGCGGATGATCGCCCCGAGGTTGCGCGGGTCGGTGATCCCGTCGAGCGCCACCAGGAGCGGCAGCTGGCCGCGCGAGATGGTCTTGTCGAGCAGCTCGATCGCGTCCGCGTACTCGTACGGCGGCACCTTGAGCGCGAGGCCCTGGTGGACGGCGTCGTGGCCCGCGATGCGGTCGAGCTCGGGGCGCATGACCTCGAGCACCGGGATCCCGCGCCCGGTGGCGAGCGACAGCACCTCCTTGACGCGGTCGTCGTACTCGATGCGCGAGGCGATGTAGAGCGCGGTCGCGGGGATCTTGGCCCGGAGCGCCTCGACGACCGAGTTGCGGCCGGTGACGACCTCGGACTCGTCCTGCTGCTTCGCGCGACGGGCGCGCGGGGCGTCCGCGCCTGCGGGCCGGTCGGTCGCGCGGGCGCGCGGCGCCGCGGACCGGGGTGCGGGAGAACGTTCGGCGCGCTCCTCGCGGCCGCGGTTGGCGCCCGCGGACGCCGCCTCGTACCGGTCCTTCGCGAGCTTGCGCTTGCCGGCGGGGTGGTACGGCCGGTCCTCGGCCTTCGGCGTGGGCTTCTTGCCCTCGAGGGCCTGCCTGCCCTGCCCTCCGGATCCCTTGAGCGGGCCCTTCTTGGTCTTCCGTACCGCGCCTGAGCGGCTGGGCTTATTCGCCATCGATGCTCCAATGCGACCCGCCAGGCGAGTCCTCTATCGTGATGCCGGCCTCGGCCAGCTCCTGTCTGATGCGGTCGGCGAGGGCGAAGTCCCTGGCCTCCCGCGCGGTCTGTCGCTCGGCGATCCGGTGCTCGACCAGCGCCTGCAGCGCTCGGCGCGCGGGCTGATCGGAGGGGGTGCGCCACTCGTCGGCCAGCGGGTCGATCCCGAGCACGGCCACCATCGCGGAGACGTCCGCGCGCAGCGACGCCGCCTCCTGGAGGTCGCCGGCGTCGAGGGCGGCGTTGCCCGCGCGGACGGCGTCGTGGAGCACGGCGAGCGCCTGCGGGACGCTGAGGTCGTCGTCCATGGCCTCGGCGAACTCGGCGGGCACGGCGGCGGGCGAGCCGTCCGTCGACGCGGGCGCGGCCTGGAAGCGCGTGCCGGCGAGGCGGCGGGCGCTGCGGTCGAGGAAGGTCTCGATGCGGTCGAGGGCGGCCTCGGCCTCGGCGAGCGCGCCGTCGTGGAACTCGAGGGTCGAGCGGTAGTGCGCGGATCCGAGGAAGTAGCGGACCACCACCGGCCGCGCGGAGGCGAGCAGGTCGGCGGCGAAGAGCGAGTTCCCGAGCGACTTGCTCATCTTCTGGCCGGCGACGGCGACGAGGCCGTTGTGCAGCCAGTAGCGGGCGAACGGATCCCCCGCGGCCCGCGACTGCGCGAGCTCGTTCTCGTGGTGCGGGAAGCGGAGGTCGAGTCCGCCGCCGTGGATGTCGAACTCGGCGCCGAGGTAGCGCGTGGACATGGCGGAGCACTCGATGTGCCAGCCCGGCCGGCCGGCGCCCCACGGAGACGGCCACGACGCGCTCGCGGGCTCACCGGACTTCGCGCCCTTCCAGAGGGCGAAGTCGCGCACGTCGCGCTTGGCGCGCGGATCCGCGTCGGCGGCGGCCTCCATGTCGGCGGCGCGCTGGCGCGTGAGCTCGCCGTACTCGGGCCAGGAGGCGGTGTCGAAGTAGACGTCGCCGGATGCATCGTCGGCCGCGTACGCGTGACCGCGTTCGACGAGGCGCCGGATGATCTCCTGCATCTCGCCGATGCTCGCGGTGGCGCGCGGCTCGTAGCTGGGCGGGAGGATCCCGAGGGCCGAGTAGGCGCGGGAGAACTCGAGCTCGACGCGGTAGGCGAGCGCCCACCACTCCTCCGTGCCCCCGGCCTCCTGGCCGCGGCGGGCGTTGTCGATGACCTTGTCGTCGATGTCCGTGACGTTGCGCACGAGCGTCACGTCGAGCCCGCGGTGCGTGAGCCAGCGGCGCAGCTGGTCGTAGGCGAGAGCGCTCCGGAGGTGGCCGATGTGCGGCGCCGACTGCACCGTGGGACCGCAGACGTAGATGCCGACCCTGCCGTCGAAGAGCGGCACGAAGTCCCGCAGGGACTGCGTCCGGGAGTCATGGAGGCGCAGGGTCACAGAGAGATCCTAGTCAGCGCGCATCCGCGCCCCCGCCGGATGACGGGCCGGGACGGCGGTCGACGGCCGTCCCGACAGCGCCGTCAGAGGCGCTCGACGAGGGCCGTCGCGACCGCGGCGACGCCGTCGCCGCGACCCGTGAAGCCGAGCCCGTCGGTGGTCGTGCCGGCGAGCGAGACGGGCGCGCCCACGGCGGCCGAGAGGATCCCCTCGGCCTCGGCCCGCCGCGGCGACAGCTTGGGGCGGACGGCCATGACCTGCACGGCGACGTTCACGATCCGGTAGCCGGCCCCGCGCACGAGCTCCGCGGTCCGTCGCAGGAAGACCTCGCCGTGCGCTCCGTCGAGCTCCGGGTCGTCGGTGCCGAAGATCCCGCCGATGTCTCCGAGGCCCGCGGCGGAGAGGAGCGCGTCGCACATCGCGTGGCTGACCGCGTCGCCGTCGCTGTGGCCGGCGAGACCCGCTTCGCCCGGCCAGTGCAGGCCGGCGAGCCAGAGCGGCTGCGTGGCGTCGACCGCGTGGACGTCGGTGCCGATGCCCGAGCGGAGGCGCGAGGCGACGGATCCCGCGCCCGCATCCCGCGCGACGAGCTCCTCCGCGCGCCGGAGGTCCCACGCGGTGGTGACCTTGAAGGCGAGGGCGTCGCCGGGGATCACCCGGACACGGCCGCCCGACGCCTGGAACAGGGCCGCGTCGTCCGTGTGCTCGGCCGCGGCCCGTGCGTACGCGGTGTCGAGCGCTGCCCGCGGGAATCCCTGCGGGGTCTGGACGCCGACCAGATCGCTGCGGTCGACGGTGCCGAGGCACTCCCCCGCCGGATCCACGCGCTTGACGGTGTCGGTGACGGGCAGGCCGGGGACGACGCCGGCGCCATCCGCCCGGACGGCCTGGACCACGGCGGCGAACAGCGCGGTGGGCGTGAGCGCGCGCGCCGCGTCGTGCACCAGGACCGTGTCGACGGATCCGGCGAGCGCGGCGAGGCCCGCCCGCACGGATCCCTGCCGGGTCGCTCCTCCGACCACGACCGCGACGGACCCGCGTGCCGCCCCCGCGACGGCGTCGACGACGGCGGACGTCTCGGCCAGGTGCGTGTCCGGCGCCACGACGACGACGTGCGCCTCCTCGACGAGGCCGAGGACCGAGGACAGCGAGCGGGCGAGCAGCGTCACGCCGCCGACCTCCACGAGCGCCTTCGGGATCCCCGCACCGAGCCGCTGCCCGCTGCCCGCGGCCACGACGACGACGCCGATCCGCGGCCCGCCCGTCGCACCGCCATCGGTCGCGGGGGCGGACGGGACGACGGGGTCGTGGCTCATGCGGTCAGGCTACCGGCGGCGACGCGCGCCGATGCCCGGCGGTCAGGAGGCGAGGACCTCGTCGAGCAGCGTGGACGCGTGCTCCTCGTCGGTCTTCTCCGCGAGGGCCAGCTCGCCCACGAGGATGCCGCGGGCCTTCTGCAGCATGCTCTTCTCGCCGGCGGACAGGCCGCGATCCTGGTTGCGACGCCACAGGTCGCGCACGACCTCCGCGACCTTCAGCACGTCGCCCGACGCGAGCTTCTCGAGGTTCGCCTTGTAGCGCCTCGACCAGTTGGTGGGCTCCTCGGTGAACTCGGCCCGCAGCACCGCGAAGACGCTCTCCACGCCCTCGCGCCCGATGACGTCGCGGACGCCGACCATGTCGACGTTCTCCGCGGGCACCTCGATCTGGAGGCCGCCCTGGTTGACGTCGAGCTTGAGGTACAGCTTCTCCTCGCCGCGGATGATGCGCTTCTTCACCTCGATGATGGTCGCCGCCCCGTGATGCGGGTACACGACGGTCTCGCCGACCTCGAAGAGCATGGGTTCCCCGTTCTGTGGACTTCCCCTCAGGATACCAGCCGGGTCTCGCGCGCCCGCGGGCCGCCGCCCGCCACCCGATCCCGTAGGCTGGGCGGGTCAGCTGATCCAGCGCGGACGCCTCCGGACGCCCCGGCGCCGGCCCGCGCGACAACCGGAGGGTCCCGTGAGAGCGCGTACCGCATCGTCCATCGTCCTCGCGGCCCTGATCGCGGTCGGCACGTCGTCGTGCACGTTCATCACGCCCCAGGCCACGCAGATCTCCTACTTCCCGAGCGACGGCTTCGACGCCACGGTCGGCGACATCGAGGTGCGCAACGCCATCCTCCTCACCGAGGGCGGATCCGCGGCCGGCGCGAGCCTCGTCGTCACGCTCGTCAACGACTCGGGCGACAGCCAGCGCGTCTCCTTCCAGCACGAGCTCACCGAGGGCAGCGCGGACCGCGAGACGCGCACCGTCACCGCGGCCCCCGGCCTCACGAAGTTCGGCGCCGAGGACTCCCAGCGCATCACCTTCGACTCGGTCGACCCGACGCCGGGCTCGCTCACGAAGATCTACATCCAGTACGGCGACGCCGAGGGCGTCGAGATGGATGTCCCCGTGCTCAACGGCGACCAGGAGACGTACACGAACCTCGTCCCCGGCGACACCGGATCCACCCCGGACACGAAGGTCACCACGACCCCCGGCACCACGGACGGCGACGAGGGCCTCGGGGACAGCACGAACTAGCCGGCCGGTCGCACTCGCGGCCTCGTACGACGTAGGCCCCGCCCCTCACGGGACGGGGCCTTCGTCGTGCCGGCAGGGCGGCGGCCTAGGCCTCGAAGCGGTAGCCCAGCCCGCGGACGGTGACGAGGAGCACGGGGTCCGACGGCTCGCGCTCGATCTTGGAGCGGATCCGCTTGATGTGCACGTCGAGCGTCTTCGTGTCGCCGAAGTAGTCGGATCCCCACACCCGGTCGATGAGCTGGCCGCGCGTGAGCACGCGCCCGGCGTTCCGCAGCAGCAGCTCGAGCAGCTCGAACTCCTTGAGCGGCATCGCGATCTCACGCCCGTCGACCTCGACCGTGTGGCGCTCCACGTCCATGCGCACGGAGCCGACCTCGAGCACGTTCAGCGGCTCGTCGTCGACCTCGACGCGGCGGCGGAGCACCGCGCGGATCCGCGCCAGCAGCTCGCGCGTCGAGTACGGCTTCGTCACGTAGTCGTCGGCGCCGAGCTCGAGGCCCACCACGATGTCCACCTCGGAGTCCTTGGCGGTGAGCATGATGATCGGCACGGCCGACCGCGTGCGGATCTCCCGGCACACCTCGGTGCCGGGGAGGCCGGGGAGCATGAGGTCGAGCAGGATCAGGTCGGCGCCGTCCTTGTCGAACGAGGCCACCGCGGAGGGACCGTCCTCGACGACGTCGACCTCGTATCCCTCGCGCTGGAGCAGGAAGGCGAGCGGCTCGCTGAGCGACGCCTCGTCCTCGACGAGCATGATGCGTGTCACGTGGGTTCTCCGATGTCCGTACCGGCGAGCGCCGGGGTCTGCGATGCCTCGGGGAGGCGGATGGTGAAGGTCGAGCCGCGGCCGGGGCGGGACCAGACCCGCACGTCGCCGCCATGATTCTGCACGACGTGCTTGACGATGCTGAGCCCGAGGCCCGTGCCGCCGGTGTCGCGGGCACGGGCCTGGTCCACGCGGAAGAAGCGCTCGAAGATCCGGCCCTGCTCGTCCTCGGGGATCCCGATGCCCTGGTCGGTGACCACGACCTCGACGGCGCCGTCGTCGACCATGACGCCGATCCCGACCCTCGATCCGTCCGGCGAGTAGTTGACCGCGTTGCTCAGCAGGTTGTGCACGGCCACGACGAGGAGGGCCTCGTCGCCGTAGACGGTCGAGCGCGACCGCTTGCCCCGGGCGAGCTCGATGCCGCGGAGCTCCGCGCCGAGCCGCACCTGGTCGAGGGCGACGCTGATGACGTGGTCGACGTCGACGGGCTCCGCCTTCTCCAGCGCGTTGGCCGCCTCGAGCCGCGACAGCTCGATGATCTCCCGCGTGATGCGCGCGAGCCGGGCCGACTCCGTGGTCAGCCGGGCGGCGAACCGCCGCACCTGCACGGCGTCGTCTGCGCACGAGTCGAGCGCCTCCGCGAGGAGCCCGACCGCGCCGATGGGCGTCTTCAGCTCGTGGCTGATGTTCGCCACGAAGTCGCGGCGCACCTGGTCGAGGCGGTGCGACTCGGTGCGGTCCTGCGCGAGCAGGAGCACGTAGCGGGTGCCGAGGCGGGCGACGCGGACGTGCATCTGGAACTCGGCCGCGCCGAACGGGCCGCGCGCGAGCGACACCTCCTCTGCCAGCGGCTCGCCGGACCGGCGCACGCGGTCGACCATGGAGACGAGCTCGGGGTGGACGAGCGCCTGGTGGAAGACGAGGCCGGAGGAGATGGCGCCGGGCGACGCCTTCATCACGTTGTTGGAGGGGTCGAGGACGATGCCCGCCGACTCGAGCGCGTCGAGCACCTGGTCGACGCCGTCGGGGACGACCGGGTTCGTGATCTCGACGGCGCGGTCGCCGCGGTCCGCCGCGTGGTTCAGCAGCCACACGAATCCCGCGCCGACCGCCAATCCGATGAGGAGGCAGACGAGCACCAACGCACCGGTGTCCATGCGCCCACACTAGGAGACGGCGTCGGGGCGTCCCGGCCGTCCTGACCCGCCTTGGGGGCCACGAGGCCGCGAATTCAGCTCGCCGGCACCGTGCGTTAACCTCGCATGACCAGAGTCGGAGGATGTGGGCCCGTCACCCGGGGTCCGCCGTGCCCGAGAACCACCCCGTCCCTCGCAGCGGGGCGGCCTGAAAGGACGTCCCCCATGCGCGAAGTGTTCCAGCAGGAGCTCCACGAGGTCCAGGAGCGTCTCATCGAGATCTCCGCGCTCGTCGCCATCTCCATCGAGAACGCGACCCGCGCGTTCAACGAGTCGAACGTCAGCCTCGCCGAGACGGTCATCGAGCAGGACCGCCGGATCGACGAGCTCGCCACGAGCCTCGACGAGCTCGCGATCAACATCCTCGCCCGCCAGCAGCCGGTCGCGCGTGACCTGCGCATCGTCGTGAGCGCGCTCCGCATCAGCGCGTCGCTCGAGCGCATGGGCGACCTCGCGGAGCACATCGCGCAGCTGTCGCGCTACCGCTTCCCGGACAAGGTGGTGCCGAAGTCGCTCCGCCCCACCTTCCTCGAGCTCGGCCAGCTCGACGTGGCCATCGCCCGCAAGCTGACGGACCTCCTCACCACCGAGGACCCGAAGCTCGCCGAGGAGATCCGCAACGACGACGACCGCATCGACGAGCTGCACCTCAGCGTCTTCGACAAGGTGCTCGGCGAGACCTGGAAGGGCGCGGCCGTCGACACGGTCGACGCCACTCTCGCCAGCCGCTACCACGAGCGCTTCGCCGACCACGCGGTGTCCATCGCGAAGACCGTGCAGTACCTCGCGACCGGCGACTGGGTGCAGGCCGACGCCTGATCCCGCGTCCGCCGACCGTGCGCCGGCCCGCCGCGCCGCGGTGAGATGACGAGAGCCCGACCGGATGATCCGGTCGGGCTCTCGTCGTGATGCGGGGTGCGCTACTTCTTGGAGCCCTGCGCGGCCACGGCCGCGGCGCCCGCGGCGGCCGCTTCCGGGTCGAGGTACTCGCCGCCGGGGACGATCGGGCGGAAGTCCTCGTCGAGGCGGTACACGAGCGGGATGCCCGTGGGGATGTTGAGCTCGGCGATGTCCGAGTCGGAGATGCCGTCGAGGTGCTTCACGAGCGCACGCAGCGAGTTGCCGTGCGCCGTGACGAGCGTCGTGCGGCCCGCGGCGAGGTCGGGCTGGATGTCGGACTCCCAGTAGGGCAGCATCCGCTCGATGACGTCCTTGAGGCACTCCGTGCGCGGCAGCGCGTCGCCGAGGTCGGCGTAGCGCGGGTCGCGCGACTGCGAGTACTCGTCGTCGTCGGCGATGGGGGGCGGCGGCACGTCGAACGAGCGGCGCCAGGTGGCGAACTGCTCGGGGCCGTACTCGGCGAGGGTCTGCGCCTTGTCCTTGCCCTGCAGCGCGCCGTAGTGGCGCTCGTTGAGGCGCCAGGTGCGCTGGACGGGGATCCACGAGCGGCCGGCGCGCTTGAGCGCGATGTTGGCGGTGTCGATGGCGCGGATGAGGACGGAGGTGTGCAGCACGTCGGGGAGGATGCCGGACGCGGCGAGGAGCTCGCCGGCGCGCTGGCCCTCCGCGACGCCCTGCTCGCTCAGCTCGACGTCCACCCATCCGGTGAACAGGTTCTTCTGGTTCCAGTCGCTGTTGCCGTGACGCAGCAGCACGAGGGTGCGGGGTTCAGCCATGGGTCAAGCCTATCGAGCGATGGGAGACTGGACCCATGCCGGGCGCCGCCTCCCCCGTCGGCTCCGTGACCCGCGGGACGACCAACACGAACCGCCTCCGACGCGTCGACAGGTGGATCGCGACGCTCGAGTCCCTGCGCACCGCGGACGTTCCGCTCGTGGTCGACCTCGGCTACGGCGCGAGCGGGATCACGGCGCTCGAGATGCACAGGAGGCTGCGCGCGACGCGGCCGGACGTGCGCGTCGTGGGCATCGAGATCGAGCCGGGGCGCGTGGCGCGCGCCCGCGAGCAGCTCGCGACGTGGCCCGACGCGGAGGCCCGGGAGCGGATCTCCTTCGTCCGCGGCGGATTCGAGGTGCCGCTGCCCGGCGGCGGGCGGGCGACCGTGATCCGCGCGTTCAACGTGCTGCGGCAGTACGACGAGGCCGACGTGCCCGCCGCGTGGACCCGCATGGCGGCGCGGCTGGCGCCGGGCGGATCCGTGGTGGAGGGCACGTGCGACGAGATCGGCCGGGTCGCGAGCTGGGTCGACGTGCGCGAGGACGGGCCGCGCAGCCTCACGATCTCGCTGCGCCTGGCGGGGTTGGAGCTGCCGTCGATCGTGGCGGAGCGGCTGCCGAAGGCGCTCATCCACCGCAACGTCCCCGGCGAGCGCGTGCACGACGTGCTCTCCCTCCTCGACCGCAGCTGGATCCTCAGCGCCCCGCTCGGCGTGTACGGCCCCCGGCAGCAGTGGCTGGGGGCCGTCGCGCGGATGCGCGACGCCGGCGTCCCCGTCGAGGGCGGCCCGGCGCGGTGGCGGCTGGGCGAGCTGACGGTGCCCTGGTCCGCCGTGGCGCCGGCCGCCCGCTAGCGCCGGCCGGCGGGCACCCGGATGCTCAGGACGGGAGCCGGAGGATGCGCGCGACGTTCCAGCGCGCCCCGGGGAACGTGGCGTCCGCATGCCCGCCGACCGCGATGGACGCCGCCGGCATCGCCGACATCCCGGACGTGCCCCCGTCCGACATCCCGGGCATGTCGGCCATCGGCATGGCCGGCATCGGCTCCTGCGACGACGCGGCGTCCGTCCCCCACATGGCGGGCATGCCCGATGCCTGCTGCATGATCGCGCCCGTCGCCATCGAGGGTGTCGTGCTCGCCTGGGGCTGCACGGTGCTGCCGTCCGCTCCGCACGGGACGGTCACGTCAACGGTGGCGACGTGCGCGTCCTCGTCCATGCTCACGACGCTGACCGACATGCCGTGGCGGAGATCGGCCTCGTCGCCGGGCACGAGGCGCTGGGCCGTGTCGGACGTGTCTCCCGGCCGGACGGCGATGGACGTGGCCTCCGGGTACAGCGGATCCGTCCGTGACAGCTCGACGCCGGAGGGGCGGACGTCCCTGCCCGCGTACGGGGAGTCGTAGACGCTCGGGTACTCCTGGCCGTCCACGACGTCGCGGTACTGCACGAACCAGCTCACCGACGGGTCGTCGGGGTCTGCCCAGGAGATGATCCGCTGCGCGTCGAAGCCGCTCGACATGGTGCTGATGGTGATGCGGCGCGCGCTCCCGCACGTGGGCACGACGCGGTGCGAGATGAGCCCGAGACGGTCGAGCGTGCCCGCGGTGAAGGGCAGGAACGTGTGCGCCCCGCCCATCAGGTCGGCGTCGTTCCCGTACTCGTCCCGCGCGCAGGTGGCCGGCATGGCGTTCTCGTCGTAGTCCCACGCGTCGGAGCACTGCACCGATGACGCGTGGAACAGGGACATGTTGTGCCCGAGCTCGTGGGAGAGCGTGGTGGGGATGTCCTGCTCGATGAACACGAATCCGCCGTCGTTCACGCCCTGGCCCTCCGACGCGTTCGAGAACTGCTCGCACGCGTCGTTGTGCGGCACCATCGCCATGAGGTGCTTGTCCGGTCCCGGGGTGAAGCCGGAGTACTCGAGGGCGAAGGCGTTGATGGACGCGAAGTCGTCGCAGCGCACGCTCGGGTCGTCGGGGACCTGCCAGTCGCTGATGGACACGGCGTGGATGCGCACGCGGCCGTCGGTCTCGTTCGCGTAGTACGCGTCGGCCTGGCTGAGGCCCGTCGCGACGTCCTCGGGCGTGTAGTCCGGCGCGAGCCCCTGCGGGTCGACGAGGACGGCCGTCACCTCCTCGACCGCGGCCTCGCCCTTCGGGGCCGCGGCCTCGACGGTGTAGGGCGCGGTCGTCGCCGCCTGGGCGGGGGCGGGGTTGCCTGAGCCGACGGTCGCGGCGAGCGCGACCACCGCCAGCGTGCAGATGATGGTCGGTCGGGTGCGGTGCATGGTGTCCTGTCGGGTTCGCGGCGGCGAGTGGCGAGGAGGTCTCCGAGGCGCCGCCGGAGGACCACCACGGCAGGCGGTCGGCTGTCGGGCCCGCGGGATGGGGCACGCACGGGCGTCGTGCCCGCGTCCCGGAGACCATAGCTTCCGCCAGACGATCGTCGCGCGAACGCTCCCCACGGCCGTCGCGGATGGTCCCGGACAGCGCGGCGCCCAGCCGCGAGCTCAGACGTCGGGCAGCGCTGCCCGCGCATTCGCCGCGTCGACACCCGCCGCCACCTGGAGGTCGACGATGAGCGGCCGCAGCAGCATGACGAGCATCACCTCGCCGACGGGGGCGCCGGGGATGAGCTCGCGCGGATCCAGCCGCACGGCCACCAGCACGAGGTTCTGCTGGGCGAGGGGCGCGGCCGACGGATCCGAGAGGCTCTGGCCGAGGAGGTTCACGCCGTTGGAGACGGTCGCGAGCAGCTCCGCGAGCACCGGGCGGCGCACCCCGTCGACCACGAGGAAGTCGATGCGGCGGGAGATGACGCGGAGGTTCCGCACGGCCAGGTCCATGCCGTCGAGCACGCGCCGGTGGGCCCGCAGCTCCGGCAGGTGCCGGCGGAGGAAGGGCGAGATCCGTGCGATGGACAGCGCCGAGTCGGCCGCCGCGCTCCACGCGTCGATGAGCGGCTGGGTGCGGCGGAGGCGGTCGAGCGCGCGGTCGGCCGCGGTCGCGTCGCCGAGCCGCAGCGCGGAGACGAGCGACGTGAGCGCGTAGGAGCACTCGGAGAAGACGCGGCGGGCCTCGCGCAGGGCCTGGCGCCTGGGATCCCGCGGGATGAGCGCGGTCGCGAGCAGCGCCACCGCGCCGCCGACGAGCCCGTCGACGCTGCGGACGAACACCCCGCCCGGCGGCGCGGGCAGGAGCGCGACGAGCACGGCCTGCACGCCTGCGGCGACCGCGAACGCGGCGTTCGACGACAGCAGTCGCGCCACCAGCAGCGTCGCCAGGATGATGACGAACAGCTGCCACGCTCCGCGGCCGATGCCGAGCAGCAGCACCTCGCTCAGCGTGATCCCGACGGTCATGCCGACCGCGGTCTCCAGCACGCGCACGGGCCGCGCGTCGCGGACGAAGCCGAGGCTCGTGATGGTCACGGTCGTCGCGAGCAGCGGGGTGTCGTGCCCGAGCACGTGGTGCGCGAAGGCCCAGCCGCCGGTGGCCGCGACGGCGATCTGCAGGGCGGCGGGCGCGGATCCCCATAGGCGGAGGAGCGCGGCGCGCGGATCCGCCCGGTGCCTCAGGGTGCGGGCGGCACGGGCCGACCGCTCCCGCGCGCGCTCAGCGGCGGACCGCACCGAGCCGCGGAAGGCGCGGGACGTCGGCGGAGCGGCCGGCGTCGGTGGGCACGATCACGTCCTGCATGGCCTGGACCCGGACGTCGTCGGCGACGACCTCGAGCTGGAGGGCGGGATCCACGTTGCGGCGCACGACCGCGAGCGCGACCGGGCCGAGCTCGTGGTGCAGCGCGCTCGAGGTGACGGCCCCGACGACCTCGCCCGCGGTGCCGTCGGCAGCGGCGGGGAGCCGCACCTCGGATCCCGCGCCCGGCAGGACCGCGTCGGATCCATCGAGCTGCAGCAGGACCAGGCGGCGCGGCGGCCGGCCCAGGTTGTGCACCTTGGCGACCGTCTCCTGGCCGCGGTAGCAGCCCTTGCTGAGGTGCACGGCGCTGCGCAGCCAGTCGAGCTCGTGCGGGATGGTGCGGTCGTCGACCTCGGTGGCGAAGCGCGGTCGCCACGCGGCGATCCGCAGGGCCTCGGCCGCGAGGACGCCCGCGACGGGCAGGTCGCCGGACGCGGCGCGCGCGACGACGGCCGGCAGCTCGGACCGCGGCACGAGGCGCTCGCTCCAGGTCCACCCCTCGGCCGGGTGCGGCGCCGCGGCCGCGTACTGGTGGCCGCCGGGGACGACGTGGACCCACGGGTCCCGCCACACGAGCGGCACGCCGGCGGGCGCGGCGATGGGGAGGTCGGGCTCGCCGAGCGTGCCGATGACGGCGAGCTCGGCCGTGCGATCGGCGGGCTCGACCCGGAGCATGAAGCGCATCCGCTGCAGGTAGGCGAGCAGCGCATCCGCATCTCCGGCGCCGAGCAGGAGCCACGTGGTGACGCCGTCGTCGAGCACGCCGACCGCGTGCTCGAGGCGCCCGTTCTGGTCGAGGAAGAGGGTCTCCGCGGAGTCGCCCGGCGCGAGGCCGCGCAGCGACTGGCTGGTGATGGAGTCGAGCCAGGTCAGCCGGTCCTCCCCCGTGACGGAGAGGACGGCCCGGTGCGAGAGGTCGACGATCGCGGTGCCCGCTGCGAGCGCGCGCTGCTCGGCGACGAGCGACCCGAGGTGCGCGGGCACGCCGGCGTCCGGCCCGTCGGACGCGACGGCGCCGGGCAGGTCGAGGAAGGGCGAGCGGGCGACGGCGGGATCGGGGTCAGTCGACATGCGACACCCGCCCGGAGGCGTGCGTGCGCAGGGGCTGGCCGAGCGCCGCGATGTCCCACGCCCAGAGCAGGTCGCGCTCGACGAGCCCGTACAGCCGCGTCGCGCCCGTGTACGCCTTGGCGCCCTCGGTGCGGAGCACGGCGTCGGTCGCGAGGTCGATGCGCGCGCTCTTCACCTGGCCGACGTAGAGCTCGCTGACCCCGCCCGGATGCACGAGCGCGACCTCGACGTCGAACCCGCCGTCCGCGTTGCGGAGCGTCTCGACCTCCTCGGCCGTCGTGAACGGGCGCTCGCCCGTGGGCGGCAGCATCGCCGGGCCCGGGTCGCCGTCGGTGACCCGGCGTCGCAGCCGCCAGTAGCCGGTCTCCGTGACGAACGGCACGGGGCCGTCGTCGCCCTCGACCCACGCGTACGAGGAGTAGTTGAGGTGCGGCAGCCCGTCGTGGCTGAAGCTGATGCGCTGGCCGAACTCGCGGCGGACGACGTCGTCACCGACCGCGTACTCGACGACGCCGGTGCCCTCCCAGACGCCGAGGAGCCAGGACAGCGGGACGAGCTCGGCGGGGAGGCCGGTCGGGATCTCGATCATGCGGCGCGCGGTCAGCGCTGGCCGCGGAAGAGGTTGTAGACCACGACGAGCGAGACCCAGCCGATGGAGAGGCTCGCCAGGACCAGCAGTCCGGTGAAGAAGAGTTCCAGAGCAAGCAGCGACGACATGGCCCCAATCTACCCCACGGGCGGTCGGATCCGACCGGCCGGTCTAGGCGGCGACGGGCACGAGGAGCACGACGACGGTGGCTGCGGCGAGCACGAGCACGGCCCCGACGACGCTGCCGACGGCGCGGTCGACGAAGCCCGTCTTGCGGGGCAGGGCCAGCTGGATCACGAAGGTCGCGACGACGCACGTGGCGAGCACGAGGGGGAACCAGCGCGGGGCGGCGTCGGGACCGACGATCACCGCCACCATGACCGCGCCGACGACGGCGGCCAGCCAGACGGGGACGAGGCTGCGCAGGGGGGAGGTCACCCCGCAATCCTGCCCCACGTATCATGGGGGCAATTCATCCATGGAGGATCCCTGTGGCCCAGCTGTTGATCCTGACCTCGTCCGCGGACACCGACGTGCTCCCGGCGCTCGGGCTCCTCAGCCACCGGACGCGGCACATCCAGGCGGACGCCGCGAGCCTCGTGAACGCCCCCGCTGCCGACCTCGTGCTCGTGGACGCCCGGCGCGACCTCGCCAGCGCGAAGTCGCTCTGCAAGATCCTCACCACCACGGGCGGCGGCACGCCGCTCATCCTCGTGCTCACCGAGGGCGGCCTCACGGCGGTCAGCGCCGACTGGGGCGCGACCGACGTGATCCTCGACTCGGCCGGCCCCGCCGAGGTCGACGCGCGCGTGCGCCTCGTGATCGGCCGCGCGGCGCTCGAGCACACGGGCAGCAAGATCCAGGCCTCGGGCGTGGTCATCGACGAGGCCAGCTACTCCGCCAAGGTGCACGGCAAGCCGCTCGACCTCACCTTCAAGGAGTTCGAGCTTCTGCGCTTCTTCGCGAGCCACCCGTCACGGGTCTTCACGCGCGAGCAGCTGCTCAGCGAGGTGTGGGGCTACGACTACTTCGGCGGCACGCGCACGGTCGACGTGCACGTGCGGCGCCTGCGGGCCAAGCTCGGCGACCTCGAGTCGCTGATCGGCACGGTGCGCAACGTCGGCTACCGCTTCAACGTGTACGAGGAGGACAGTGAGCGCGTTCCCGCCCCCGCCGGCGCCTGACGCTCCGCGCGTCGCCCGCGTCGAGCCCACCCCCGACGTCGTCCGCGGGATCGTCGAGCTCGGCGACCGCGCACGCGCGGACGACGGCGTCGCCCCGTTCAACGAGCAGACGCGCCTCACCCTCGGCACGGAGGACGGCCCCGCCCTCCTCGTCGTCCAGGGGACGGACGAGCGCCCGATCGGCGCTGCCGTCGTCGCGCGCGGCGACGGCGGGACCGAGGCCGAGCTCGTCGTGGATCCCGCCCAGCGCCGCCGGGGCGTCGGCCGCGCGCTCATCGACGTCGTGCTCGCGGAGGCCGCGGGATCCCCCGTCTCCGTCTGGGCGCACGGCGACCACCCCGCGGCCCGCGCCCTCGCCGCGGCGACCGGCCTCGACCGGGCCCGCGAGCTCCTGCAGCTGCGCGCGGCGGTCGCCGAGGCGCGCACGGGCCTCGGCGAGCGCCCGATGCCGGCGGGCCTCGCGCTCTCGTCCTTCACCGCCGACGACGCCGACGACTGGGTCGCGCTCAACGCGCGCGCCTTCGCGAGCCACCCCGAGCAGGGCCGCATGACACGCGACGACCTCGACGACCGCGTCGCCGAGCCGTGGTTCGACCCGACCCTCCTGCTCCTCGCGCGCGAACTGGACGGCCGGCTGGCCGGGTTCCACTGGCTCAAGGTGGATGGCGGCCAGGCCGAGGTGTACGTGCTCGGCGTCGACCCCGACCGCGCGGCCCGCGGGCTGGGATCGGCGCTCCTCGCCGCCGGCCTCGACCTGCTCGCCGAGCGCGGCCACGACGAGGTCGACCTCTACGTCGAGGCCGACAACGCGCCCGCCCTGGCGCTCTACCGACGGGCCGCGTTCCGCGACGCCGCGGTCGACGTCCAGTACCGCCGCGCCTGATCCCCGCGCCTCCGCCTGCGCTCCCCCGATGCGGTTCACCGTGCGTTCACCTGCCGGAGGGCGGAGCGCACACCGCGATGCCATGATGGGCGGATGGACAGCGAGACGTACATCGGCGATGCGAAGGCGGTCGCCGAATCCCTGGACGACTTCGATGACGAGGACGAGCTCCTCGAGGACGACGGGACCCTCCCCGAGGGGCGCTTCCTCGACCGGGAGCTGAGCTGGCTGGCGTTCAACCGCCGCGTCCTCGAGCTGGCGGAGGATCCCGAGCTGCCCGTCCTCGAGCGCGCCAACTTCCTCGCCATCTTCGCGAGCAACCTCGACGAGTTCTTCATGGTCCGCGTCGCCGGCCTCAAGCGCCGCATCGCCACGGGCCTCGCCGTCCCCACGAACATCGGCCGCACCCCCGCCGAGGTGCTCTCCGCCATCAACGAGACCGCCTACCGCCTGCAGGTCCGCCATGCGGCGGCCTTCAACGACAGCGTCCGTCCGGCGCTCGAGGAGCACGGCATCCGCATCGTGCGCTGGGACTCGCTCGACGAAGCGCAGCAGGACCGCCTGCACGAGCTCTTCTCCGAGCAGGTGTTCCCCGTGCTCATGCCGCTCGCGGTGGATCCCGCGCACCCGTTCCCCTACATCTCGGGCCTGTCGCTCAACCTCTCGGTGCGCATCCGCAATCCGAAGACGAACCGCCAGGAGTTCGCGCGCATCAAGGTGCCGCAGATGCTGCCGCGCTTCATGCCGCTCACGCCCGACACGCGCTCCGGCCCCATCGACTTCATCGCGCTCGAGGACCTCATCGCGAACCAGCTCCAGACGCTGTTCCCGGGCATGGAGATCGTCGAGCACCACGTGTTCCGCGTCACGCGCAACGAGGACGTGCAGATCGAGGAGGACGAGACCGAGAACCTCATCCAGGCCCTCGAGAAGGAGCTGCTGCGCCGCCGGTTCGGCCCGCCCATCCGCCTCGAGATCTCGGACGACATGGACGCGGTCACGCTCGACCTGCTCATGCGCGAGCTCGACATCACCGAGCAGGAGGTGTTCACGCTGCCGTCCCCGCTCGACCTCGGCGGCCTGTTCGACCTCGCCAAGCTCGACCGCCCGGCGCTGCACTACCCGAACAACGTGCCCACCACGGCCGTCGCACTGAAGCCCGCCGAGGACAACTCGCGGGCCGACATCTTCCGCTCCATCGCGCAGCAGGACATCCTGCTGCACCACCCCTACGAGTCGTTCACCACGAGCGTGCAGGCGTTCCTCGAGCAGGCCGCCGCGGATCCGCACGTGCTCGCCATCAAGCAGACGCTCTACCGCACGAGCGGTGACAGCCCCATCGTCGAGGCGCTCATCGACGCGGCCGAGGCCGGCAAGCAGGTGCTCGCGCTGGTGGAGATCAAGGCCCGCTTCGACGAGCAGGCCAACATCACGTGGGCGCGCAAGCTCGAGAAGGCCGGGGTGCACGTCGTCTACGGCGTCGCGGGCCTCAAGACGCACTGCAAGCTCGCGCTCGTCATCCGCCAGGAGAAGGGCGGGGTGCTCCGGCACTACAGCCACATCGGCACGGGCAACTACAACCCCAAGACCAGCCGCATCTACGAGGACCTCGGGCTCCTCACGGCGGACGACGTGGTGGGCAAGGACCTGACGCGCCTGTTCAACGAGCTCTCCGGCTACGGCATCGAGAAGAAGTTCAAGCGCCTGCTCGTCGCGCCGCTGCACCTGCGGAAGGGCCTGCTCAAGCGCATCGCCGTGGAGACGCAGAACGCGCTCGACGGCAAGCCGAGCGGCATCCGCATCAAGGTCAACTCCATCGTCGACGAGAAGATCATCGACGCGCTCTACCGGGCCAGCAACGCGGGCGTGCCCGTGCAGGTCTGGGTGCGCGGCATCTGCTCGCTCACGCCAGGGCAGCCGGGGCTCAGCGAGAACATCGAGGTGAGGTCGATCCTCGGGCGCTACCTCGAGCACAGCCGCGTGTTCTCGTTCGTCAACGACGGCGACCAGGCCACCTTCATCGGCAGCGCCGACATGATGCACCGCAACCTCGACCGCCGGGTCGAGGCGCTCGTGCGGCTCGTGGATCCCGCGCACCTGCAGGAGATCGAGGACCTGTTCGACCGCGCCATGGCCGACACGACCTCCGCGTGGATCCTCGACTCCGCCGGCGAGTGGACGCGCCGCAACAAGGGCGCGGACGGAACCACGCTGGAGGACCTGCAGACCGCGGTGATGGGCATCGTGTCCAAGCGCAAGAGGCGCGTGCTCCGCTGAGCGGGGCTCCGCGGGGCCCCGGCCCCGCTAGCGTGGGGGACGTGCCCCCTGCCCCGTCCGTCTTCGCCGCGGGCGCAGTGGTCTGGCGCGTGGTCGACGGCCGGATCCGGGTGCTCATCATCCACCGCGCGCGCCGCCGCGACACCTCCCTGCCGAAGGGCAAGGTGGATCCCGGCGAGACGCTCCCGCAGACCGCCGTCCGCGAGGTGCACGAGGAGACCGGCCTCCGGGTCGCGCTCGGCGTGCCGCTCGGCGCCATCGAGTACGGCATCTCCGGCGGCCGCCGCAAGTCGGTGAGCTACTGGGCGGCGGAGGCCACCGACGCCATGGTCGAGGCCGGCCGCTTCGAGCCGGACGACGAGGTCGAGAGCGTCGAGTGGGTCTCCATCCCCAACGCCCGCAAGCGCCTCGACTACCCGGGCGAGGTGCAGATCCTCGACCTCTTCGCCGGGCTCGTGGAGACGGGCTCGCACCGGTCGTTCGCCCTCATCGCGCTGCGTCATGGCCACGCCGTGCAGCCGTACGAGTGGGACGGGGCCGATGCCTCCCGGCCGCTCAGCGCGCGCGGGCGAGAGGACGCCCGGGCGATCGTGCCGACGCTCCTCGCCTTCGGGCCGCGGGTCGTCACGAGCAGCACCGCCGAGCGCTGCATGCAGACGGTGGCGCCCCTCGCGGAGGCCCTCGGCCGTCGGGTGAAGGAGGACGCGGGCATCAGCCAGGACGCGTACGAGACCTACGGCGGATCCGTACGGGACACCGTCGCGAAGCGCGTGCGCAAGGCCCGCAGCGCCGTGCTCTGCAGCCACAGCCCGGTCCTGCCGGAGATCCTGCACGAGATCGCCCTCGCCACCGAGACGCCGCGCGCGAGCCGCATGCCGCGGGCGGGGATGCTGTCACCCGCCGAGTTCTCGGTGGTTCACCTGTCGGCGTCGGACCCGGAGGCGGGGATCCTCGCGGTGGAGACGTACGGGCCGTCGGCCTGACGGCGGCCGGCCGCCTCGAACGCGGCCGACCGTCAACTGTGCGCCCGTACGCCTGAGCCCGTGCCGATCCACGCGGTCTGTTCACCTCCCGTTCACCGATATCGGCCGAACCGGTCAAGAGCCCGACATAGCTTCTTCGAGGGGCATGCACCTGCCTCCTCACAGCAAGAAATACCCGGAAGGCTCCATCACGTGAAGATCTCGCGTCTCAGCAGCGCAGCAGCGCTCGCCGCCGTCACCGCACTCGCGCTCTCCTCCTGCGCCTCCAACGAGGCGCCCGCCGAGGGCGGCGACGCATCGGCGTCCACCCTGTCCGGCACGCTCAACGGCATCGGCGCCACCTCCCAGGGCGCCGCCCAGGAGGCCTGGAACGCCGCGTTCCAGACGGCCAACCCCGGCGTCACCGTCACCTACGCCGGCGAGGGTTCCGGCGCCGGCCGCGAGGCGTTCATGGCCGGCGGCCAGAACGCGAACTTCGCCGGCTCCGACCGCGCGCTCAAGACCGACGAGCTCACGGGCACGTTCGGCCAGTGCGCCGACGGCGTCAAGCCGATCGACCTCCCCGCGTACATCTCCCCCATCGCGCTGATCTTCCAGGTCGAGGGCGTGAAGGACCTGAACCTCGACGCCGCTACCACGGCGGGCATCTTCAAGGGCACCATCACGAAGTGGAACGACCCGGCCATCGTCGCGCTCAACCCCGACGCCACGCTGCCCGACGCCGGCATCACCGCCGTGCACCGCTCGGACGACTCGGGCACCACCGAGAACTTCGCGAAGTACCTCAACACCACGGCCAAGACGGTCTGGGACGCGGAGCCCAAGGGCGTCTGGCCCTACCAGGGCGGCGAGGCGGCCCAGGGCACGACCGGCGTGGTCGACGCCGTCAAGGGCGGCAGCAACATCATCGGCTACGCCGACGCGTCCAAGGCCGGCACCCTCGGCGTCGCGAAGATCAAGGTCGGCGACGAGTTCGTCGGCTACTCGCCCGAGGCCGCAGCCGCCGTCGTCGAGGCGTCGCCCGAGGCCGAGGGCCGCGAGGCGAACGACGTCGTCTTCGACATCGACTACTCCACCACCGAGTCGGGTGTCTACCCGATCGTCCTCGTCAGCTACCTCATCGCCTGCCAGGAGTACAAGGACCCAGCCGTCGGCGAGCTCGTCAAGGCCTACATCGGCTACGTGACCAGCAGCGAGGGCCAGCAGCTCGCCGGCGAGAAGGCCGGCGCCGCGCCGCTCTCCGACACGGTCGCCGCTCAGGTCAAGACCGCGGTCGAGACGATCAAGTAGCACCAGCTGTCCGCCCCCTGATCCGCGCCAGCGCGGGTCAGGGGGCGCTCCCACGGGCGGCCCCGCCGCCCCCAGCCCCACCGTCTCGACCCAAGGGATCCCGACCCATGACGACCGCCGCCCCGCAGCCTCCCCAGGCTCCCGAGTCCGATCGGCCGCGCGACGTCGCCGCCGCCACCGCAGCTCCCCGCAGCTCCCAGGACGCGAAGCCCAAGGCCCGCGTGGGCGACCGCGTCTTCTCCGGCCTCTCCCGGGGGTCAGGGACGCTGATCCTCGCGATCCTCGCGGCCGTCGCGCTGTTCCTCATCGTGCAGAGCATCCCCGCCCTCACGGCACCTCCTGCCGAGGTCTCCGGCGGCGGCGGCTTCTGGGCCTACGTCGGGCCGCTCATGTTCGGCACCGTCTACGCCGCCGCGCTCGCCATGCTCATGGCCGTCCCCGTCGCCATCGGCATCGCGCTCTTCATCTCGCACTACGCGCCCCGTCGCCTGGCGCAGGGCCTCGGCTACGTCATCGACCTGCTCGCCGCCGTGCCCTCCGTGGTGTTCGGCCTCTGGGGCATCGCGGTGCTGGCGAAGTTCCTGCAGCCGTTCTACACGTTCCTCACCGACACGTTCGGGTGGTTCCCGCTCTTCGCCGGTCCCGTCTCGGGCACCGGCCGCACCATCTTCACGGTCGCGGTGGTCCTCGCCGTCATGATCCTGCCGATCGTCACCGCGCTCTGCCGCGAGGTCTTCCTGCAGACCCCCAAGCTGCACGAGGAGGCGGCGCTCGCCCTCGGCGCGACCCGCTGGGAGATGATCCAGACCGCCGTCCTGCCGTTCGGCCGCCCCGGCATCGTCTCGGCCTCCATGCTCGGCCTCGGCCGCGCCCTCGGCGAGACGATGGCGGTCGCGATCGTCCTCTCCCCCGCCGCGGTCGTGAACTTCGCGTGGTTCCAGTCCACGAACTCGAACACCATCGCCGCGAACATCGCGCTGAGCTTCCCCGAGGCGTACGGCCTCAAGATCAACGAGCTCATCGCATCCGGCCTCATGCTCTTCGTCATCACGCTGGCCGTGAACATGCTTGCCCGCTACATCATCAGCCGCCGCAAGGCCTTCTCCGGAGCGAACTAATGGCGACGACCGCACCCTCCCGCACGCGTCCCGTCGCGAGCACCCTCCCCAACTCCCTCACCGCCGGCAAGCTGCACCGGTTCACGGCCCCGGCGATCTTCCTCGTGTCCTGGCTCGTCATGGCAGCGGTGTTCCTGGTGCTCGAGCTCTCGGGCGCCGCGGACAGCTTCAACCTCGTCGGCACGGCCGTGTTCGGCACGATCCTGTTCGGCGTCGCGCTGTTCTGCTTCTCCCTCGCCGTTGAGGGCGAGCGGAAGGCGAAGGACCGGGTCATCACGATCCTCGTCACGGTCGCGTTCGTGCTCGCGCTCATCCCGCTCATCTCGCTCGTGTTCACGGCGGTCACCAACGGGTCCGCCCGCTTCGACCCGCTGTTCTTCAACTCGAGCCTCCGCAACGTGGTGGGCGAGGGCGGTGGCGGTCTCCATGCCATCGTCGGCACGCTGATCGTCACGGCCATCGCCGCGGTGATCTCCATCCCCGTGGGCCTGATGGCGGCCATCTACCTCGTCGAGTACGGCCGCGGCCGCCTGGCCCGTGCCATCACGTTCTTCGTCGACGTCATGACGGGCATCCCGTCGATCGTCGCGGGCCTGTTCGCGTACGCGCTGCTGGTGATATTCCTCGGACCGGGCGTGCGGCTGGGCTTCGGCGGCGCCCTGGCGCTCTCGGTCCTGATGATCCCCGTGGTCGTGCGCAGCGCCGAGGAGATGCTCAAGCTGGTGCCGAACGAGCTGCGCGAGGCGTCCTATGCGCTCGGCGTGCCGAAGTGGCTGACGATCGTGAAGATCGTGCTGCCCACGTCGCTCGCCGGCATCGTCACGGGCGTGATGCTCGCGATCGCCCGCGTCATCGGCGAGACCGCACCGCTCCTCATCGTCGCCGGGTTCACGCAGAGCATGAACTACAACCCCTTCAAGGACCAGATGATGACCCTGCCGGTGTTCGTGTTCCGGCAGTACGCCGACCAGGGCAGCGACGCGTTCGCCTACGTGGACCGCGCGTGGACGGGCGCGCTCGTGCTGATCCTCATCGTCATGGTGCTGAACATCATCGCCCGGCTCATCGCCCGCATCTTCGCCCCCAAGCTCGGCCGCTAGCACCCGCTCCCCCGGCCCACTCACCCGATCGGTAGGAACACCTTTGTCCAAGAGCATCGAAGTCAACGACCTGAACGTCTACTACGGCAAGTTCAAGGCGGTCGAGGACGTCAACCTGCGGATCGAGCCGCGCACCGTCACCGCGTTCATCGGCCCGTCCGGCTGCGGCAAGTCGACCTTCCTCCGCACGCTCAACCGCATGCACGAGGTGATCCCCGGCGCCTACGTGGAGGGCGAGGTGCTGGTCGACGGCAACGACCTCTACGGCGCCGGCGTCGACCCGGTGCTCGTGCGGCGCCAGGTCGGCATGGTCTTCCAGCGGCCGAACCCGTTCCCCACCATGTCGATCCGCGACAACGTGCTCGCGGGCGTCAAGCTCAACAACCGCAAGATCTCCAAGTCGGACGCGGACGCGCTCGTCGAGCAGTCCCTGCAGGGCGCCAACCTCTGGAACGAGGTGAAGGACCGCCTGGCCCTCCCCGGATCCGGCCTCTCGGGCGGCCAGCAGCAGCGCCTCTGCATCGCGCGCGCCATCGCGGTGCAGCCCGACGTGGTGCTGATGGACGAGCCGTGCTCCGCCCTCGACCCGATCTCCACGCTCGCCATCGAGGACCTCATCGAGGAGCTCAAGGCGCAGTACACGATCGTCATCGTGACCCACAACATGCAGCAGGCCAGCCGCGTCTCCGACCGCACGGCCTTCTTCAACATCGCCGGCACCGGCAAGCCCGGCAAGCTCATCGAGTACGACGACACCACCACGATGTTCTCCAAGCCCAGCGTGCAGGCCACCGAGGACTACGTGAGCGGCCGCTTCGGCTGATCCCGTCTCCTCGGACGACGAAAAGGCCCCCGCATCCAGAAAATGCGGGGGCCTTTCGCATGCACGGGCCGTGCGGCGCCGATCAGGTGCTGGTGACCGCCACGATGGGCTCGGTGGTGGGCTGCTCGGATCCGCCCTCGGGCTCGACCGTGATGGCCACGGTGTCGCCGGGGGTGTAGCGGCCGTCGAGCACGGCGTGACCCGCCCCGTCCGCGGCCGGCATGACGCCGGCGGAGACGGCACCGGACGCGCCGACATACCACATCTGGAGCACGCGACCCTCGGGCAGCGGCGACGCGTCGTTCAGGACGACGGCCGTCTTGGCCTCCGAGGCGGAGAAGTAGACCGTGGCCGTGCCGCCGCCGACGACGTCGCGCTTGTCGATGACGACGTCGGAGGCGGTGGTGACCCGCTCGTAGGCGGAGGCGACCGGCGCCTGCGAGGTGCCGGGGCCGCCCACGTTCGTGCCGACGACCACGCCGCCCACGACGAGCACGACGGCCGCCGCGGCTACGCCGATGAGGGCTCCGGGCTTGCGGAACCATCGCTCGGAGGCGCGGGCGGATGCGGATCCGAGGCGCTCGCGCGGAGCAGAGGAGGACGGCGCGGAGGCACCGGCGACTGCGCGTGCGGAGGCCGCGGGACGCAGCTCGGTGACGGGCGCAGGGCTGCGGTCGTCGTCCGTCGCCGCGGTCGGCGCGTCGAGCGGCGGCAGCTGCGGGGTGGCGTCGAGCATGGCCATGATGTCGACCTTGAGGCGCGGCGAGGGATCCACCGGCTCGGCGGTCCAGGCGAGGTCGGCCGCGGTCGCCCGCAGCTGCTCGACCTCGGCGCGCAGGACGGGGTCGCGCTCGAGGAGGGCCTCGAATTCTGCAGCCTCCTCGGCGTCGACCGCGCCGAGCGCGTACGCCGCGGTCAGCGTGCGGATGTCGTCGTCGGTGGTCATGATGCGACCCCCATCTCGTCGCGCAAGCGGATCATGCCGTCGCGCAGGCGTGTCTTCACGGTGCCGATGGGCACGTCGAGCATCGACGCGACCTCGCTGTGGCTGTAGCCGCCGTAGTAGGCGAGGGAGACGGCCTGGCGCTGGATCTCGGTGAGCTTCGTCATGGCCTTCGTGACCCTCTCGTGCTCGATGCTGATCTCGACGGTCTCGGAGACCTGGTCGTAGCCGTTCTCGTGGTCGCGGATGCCGATGCGGACATCGCGGTCGCGGCTGGACTGCGAGGCGCGCACACGGTCGACCGCGCGGCGGTGGGCCATGGTGAGCACCCACGTGGTCGCTGCGCCCTTGGCCGGATCGAAGCGGGAAGCGGACTGCCAGATCTCCAGGAAGATCTCCTGCGTGACCTCCTCCGACTGCGCGTGGTCGACGAGGAGTCGGCGGACGAGTCCGAGGACGCGGGGGGCGAGCTGGTCGTAGAGCTCCGAGAACGCACGCCTGTCGCCTCGGGCGACGCGGCCGAGCAGCGACTCCTTCGACTCGGGGTCCGCCGGCCCTGGGAGGTCGGGACGCTCGATCGATGAAGGCACGAGCCCCAGCATCTCAGACCCACGAGCGAACCGCATGCAGGCAGGGCGGGGCCCGCCTGTCCTGGGTGGTGCTGCGGGGAGGTCATGTGGTGCTTTCCGGTCGTGGTGCGGATGGTGGGGAAGCCGATCCGCGGGCATGCGGTGCCCCGCACCAGCCGGGATCCCGCGGCGCGGGACATCTGGGATGGCCGGGCGGCCTGCCACGCGGGCAGGACCCGACCGATGCGGGTCGCACCCTCGCGGGTGACGGATGCGAGGCGGGTGAGCGCCTCACGATGACTCTTCGGCGCGAGTCGCGTCACGGATTGGTCACAGGCCGTGGGGATTCGGCGGTGCGGACGCGGGGATCTCGGCCGCTCGCACGGGGGCCGTCCCTCCGCGGAGGAGGGGGAGGGAGATGAGGAGCCGGGCCGCAGGACGCCTCTCGGCGCGAGGCCGCTCGGAGCGGCGAATATTGGTACCCGGGAGTACTGCGGCCCGACCAGGATCCACTGTAACCGAGTCGGCGCGGGCTGTCGTCCCGGGGGTCGCGCTCACAGCGAACGGGTGGATCCACGCGTGGGACGGGTCAGTCGAGGCGGTCGCTCCGCCAGAGCCGGGCGCACTGCACGAGGTCGGCGGCCATCTGCGAGAGGCGCAGGGCGCGCGTGGTGAGCTCGCCGGCGCGCTCCGGCGACGCCGTGGCGTCGAGGTCGTCCGCGACGCTCGTGGCGCCGAGCGCGGCGAGGCGGCTGAACGCGCCCGCGCGGTCGAGGGCCACGGCGAAGTCGCCCGTGAAGAGGCCGCGGAGGATGCTGTCGGCGAGCTCCACGATCTCCGCGGGCCCGGTCGGCGCGGTGGCGCCCGCGACCACGGGGTCGATCGTGGTGGCGACCTCGGTGCCGCGCTGGTAGAGCAGGCTGATGCCGTCGGGATCCTGCCGGATGAGGGCGCGCATCAGGTAGAGGCGCCAGAGGGCGCCCGGCAGGCTGCGGGGGCTCGCGCGCGACCACAGCTCCGCGACCGCGTCGATGCCGTGCTCGTCGGTGTAGGCGATGAGGCGCTCGACCACCGCGGGGTCCGGATCCGCCCGGACGCGCGCCAACAGCGCCGACGCGGTCTCGTGGGCCACGCGGCTGATCGTGGCGGGGTCCTCGCCGCCGAGCATGCTCTCGAACTTGGACCCGGAGAACTTGGTGGGCTTGTGGTATTCGCCGGACATCCCGGCAAGCGTACGCCGGACGGATCTTCCCGAGCGGCCTCGCGCGACGTCGCCCCGCTCACGAGGCGGCCACCGCCCATCCCGTAGCATCGGGGGCACGGGCCTCTAGCTCAGTTGGTAGAGCAAGGGACTTTTAATCCCTGGGTCGTCGGTTCGAGCCCGACGGGGCCCACCGGAACGGATCCACCGGACGCCCGGTACGCCGGCGCGCTGCGGGATCAGCCCCGCCCGCCCCGGTCCAGCACGAGGAACGGCGGCGTGCGGTAGAGGAATCGGAGCGGCGTGCGCATCGCCACCGCGTGCAGGGCCAGGGATGCCGCGATCGCGACGACGCTCACCACCAGGGGCAGCAGGTACGGCACGGCGCCGGACGCCTGGAAGCCCACGGCGTCGAGCACGGCGCAGGCCGCGGCGATCACGAGGACGTGCGCCACGTAGATGGGCAGCGTGTTCCGGCCGAGGAAGCGCAGCGGTCGCACGAGCCGCGTGCGCGCGAGCAGGGCCGCCCACAGCACGCCGACCGCCATCGCGAGGCACGAGGCGACGAGCAGCACGCCGGGGACGCCGCTGATGCCGGTCAGCTCGACGGCGACCCCCGCCGCGCCGAACGCCACCAGGGCGGCCGCGGCCGCGATGGGCCGCGGCCGGGACGCGACGCGGAACACCAGGTCCTTCGCATGCAGCCCGATGAGGAAGAAGACGAGGTACTTCGCCATGCCGTCCCAGCTGAGGCTGCCGATGCGCAGCACGCTGAGGAAGAGGGCGGAGAGGACGGCGGCGACGCCCAGCTGGATCCACGGCGGCACCCGCCCGTGCGCGATCTTGGCCACGACGAGGAACACGGCGAGCGCGTGCAGGAACCAGAGGCCCGTCGCGGGGAACACGAACGCGAGCAGCAGCGCCCGCGGGTCGCCCTCGTGAGGGCGCGAGTCGAGCGGCACCAGCGAGAAGTAGAGGAAGCGCAGCACCGACCAGATCGCGAGCGCCCACACGAGGATCGCGATGCGGGAGTTCCAGAGCTCCGGCCAGGAGCGGCGCACGGCAGACCCCGCCAGGAGCCCCGAGGCGAGGAAGAAGATCGGCATCCGGAAGGTGACGAACGCGCTGTTGATGGTCGCCCAGACCGGCGAGGCGAGGTCCTCCTGCATCAGCAGGAGGCCCGCATGGAACAGCGCCACCAGCAGGATGGCCATCGCCCTGGCCGCATCCACCCAGTCCGCGCGCGCAGCAGTGACCGTCGTTCCGTCTCCCCCAGACATGATCGGCACGGTATCGGCTCGATGTGTCGGGCTCGTGTCGGAGGGCGGCGGCTGCAGGCGGATCCAGTGGTGATCCCAGTGGTGCGAGGAGCGTCGCGCGCCCGGGGTCGCTCGAGGCCGGCGGGCCCCCGAATGGGGTGGGACGCGGAGGACACCGCAAACCGAGATGGCCGTACGGTTCACAAGTGGGGAAATACGGATACCGGGCGGGCGCGAAGGCGCGGGCAGCATGGCGGATCGCCGGCTGGACGGCCGCGGCAGCCGTCGCGGCGTGCTCGGTCGGCCTTGTCGTCGCTGCGCTCGGCAGCGGCGCGGAACCGGTCGGGAACGCGGGCGCCGTCGCGGAGTCCGGCTTCGTCTCCGGGCCCGGCACCACGATCGCGCCCGTGGCGCCGCTGGAGCTCCCCGAGGATCCCGCGGTCCTCATGTTCGGCGACTCGTTCATCCTCGGTCACGGCATCGAGACGTCGGGGCGCCCCGCCTACCCCGCGCTCCTCGCCGAGCGCGAGGGCTGGACCGACGTGCGCCTGAACGCTGCGGCGGGCACCGGGTTCGCCGCCACGTCCGACCAGCCGGCGTACCCGGATCGCCTGGCCGCGATGGACGACGACTTCACGCCCGACCTCGTGGTCCTCCAGGGCAGCGTCAACGACATCAAGCCGGGCGAGGTCGCGGTGCGCAGCGGCGTGACCCGGATCCTCGCCGACATCGCCGAGCGCTGGCCCGACGCCCAGACCGTGATCATCACGCCGATGACGGGCGTGCAGAGCTACGAGAAGCTCGCGTCCGCGTACACGGGGCCCGCGCTCGGGAAGGCCCACGTGATCGACGCCACGGGTCCCGAGAGCTGGCTGCCCGTCGACCGTCCGGAACTCCGCACCGAGGACGAGTGGCACCCCAGCGCCACCGGGCACGAGGCCATCGCGGCCGGGATCCAGACGTCCCTCACGGCGCTCGCCGGCTGAGGCGGCGTCCGGACCTCAGGCCACCGGCGCCGAGCCCGTCCCCGGGTCGGTGAGCGCCCGGCCGAAGCCGTCGACGCTGCGGACGCCGCGGTCCGTGACGACCGAGGCGAATGGCGTGTCGGGGTTGTTGGGGAGGGACGGGCGCTCGACGCGGGTGTCGCGGGCGAACGCGCCCACCACGACGACGCGCTGCGACGGGTACTTGCTCGGGGTCATGAACATGGTGCCGCGGCCGACGAACGTGTCCTGGGCCAGCCGCCCGCCCTGGTCGACGAGGCCGACGCCGATGCCGTGGGCGCCGCCGTCGCCGCCCGTCACGATGTTGTAGCCGACGACGGTGGCGCCGACGCCCGCCCCGATCTCCATCTGGTATCCGCCCGAACCCGAGTTGCCCTCGAGGCGCATGCCGTTGATGCCGAGCTCGGAGACCATGGACGACGCGTTGCTCGTGGGGATGGCGAGGAAGCCGCGGGCCGCCTTGTTGCCGGCGCCGCAGCCGATGACGCGCGTGTTCTCGAAGCGCGCGTTGGTGGGGGCGATGCGGATCCCGCCCGCGACGCAGTTCACGATCTCGGTGTCGCGCATCACGATGTCGATGGTGTTGACCCCGTCGCAGTCGACGCCCCAGGTGCCCGCGGTGATGACGCGCAGGCCCTCGATGACGTTCGCGTAGGAGTACTCGTCGCTGGCCGCGGTGAAGGCCGCGCGCGAGAAGAAGACCCCGGCGCCGCCGGTGGCGTTCAGCTCGATGTCGGTGATGCGGCAGTGCAGCAGCGAGCGCAGGTACAACCCGTGACGGCCCGTGCGCGTGCCCGTGATGCTGAATCCGGTGAGCGAGACCGTGGCCTTGTTGTTCGCGGCGGGACCGGCGTCGGCGCCGATCTTGCCCTGCACCGTGAAGACGTCGCCCGTGGATCCCGCGATCTGCCGGATGGTCGTGACACGCCGGCCGTGGCCCTCGATGGAGATGGCCGGGTACCCGTACGGCGCGCCCGAGAGGGGCTGCTTCGGCCAGGCCGCGCTCGAGTAGTCGATGCCGGTCGACGTGACGCGGATCTCGCACGGCGGCAGGATCCCCCGGCCGCCGGTCTTCTGCAGCGCCGCGAAGAACGCGGCCATGGCCTTGGTGTGATCGGCCGCCGACGGCACGAACCCGAACTGCTCCGGGTAGTAGACGCGCGACTGGTCGCCCACGACGGCGGCGGCCGAGGCGGGCGGCGCCGCGGCGGGTGCGGCGACGGATGCGGCACCAGCGGTCGCGCCCACGGCGGCGAGGAAGACGGCGCGGCGACCGAGGAGCGGCGGCCTCTCGGCGGGCGCCGGGGCGTCCTGGGCGAGCGCCTCGGCGGGCAGATCGGTGAGGGGCGCAGGCGCGTGCGCGCGTGACTGGGACAAGGGGGAGCCTTCCGGGTGGGCCGTGCTGACGGGCGCGGTCGGGCGGCGACGATCCGCTCCCCCGAGCACCGGACGCCCCACGCTGGATAGGGCAAGGGTGCTGCCTGCTGCCGGCCGGATCGTACCCCCAGTTCGGGGAGGCGCGATGGCGGGTGTGCACCGCGTCCGATCCGCATGGCCATGCGGATGCCGCCGCCCGCCGGACCTCGGCCACCGAGCAGGCGATGCGATGCTGGATCCCATGAGCATGCAGGCCGACGAACTCGTGATCGCGATGCTGACCGCCGAGGAGACGAGCGAGCGCTACGACCTGCTGAAGAGCGCGCTCGAGGAGCACGACGACCGGGGTGTGCAGTACCTCTCGGGCGTCGTCGGGCGGCTGCTGGCCTACATCGACGGGCTGCGCGAGCCCGAGGAGAACCGGATCGCGCTCGAGCGGTACACGCAGCGCGTCGCGTTGCAGTGGGCGCAGGAGGACGAGGGCTGATGGACGTGGAGCCCCCGTCACCGGGCGGTGACGGGGGCTCCATGAGCTAGCCGGATGCGTTCATCGGGTCGCTCGGATGGGATCTGCGTCAGCCGATCCTCACCCAGTCGCCGCAGCGCTTGGTATTGAAGGCCACATCAGATGGGCTGATGGTGACCACGCTCGCGTTCGTGGTGATGTCGTTGGCGATGATGTCGTCCAGGGACCCGCTGAACCCGGAGAGCCGCTCCCAGTAGCACCAGTCCTGGTTCCCGTCCGAGCGGTAGGTCCCGGGGCTGATGTCACGGTTGACGACGAGGACTCCCGAGTCACCCCCGAAACGCGACGTCCTGATGCTCGGCTGCGGGAATCCCGCAGCACGCCATTCGTCGTAGGAGACCGCCCGGTTCATCCCCGGACCCGCGTAGATGATGGAGGCGCTGCCCGTGTTCCGATAGAACTGGTCGCCGTTGATGCGCTGCACGACCTGCGGGGTCGGGAATGCCTCCGCCTGCCACTCTCCGTATCCGAGCTTGTATCCCTGCCCTCTGCTGACCGAGGTCATGCGCACGATGTCGCCCGTCCAGGAGAGCCGCATGAATCCCTCATCGGCGCGGTCCACGAAGGGCCGGTAGTTCATGTCGCGCCACTCGGCCCCCGTGAGGCGGTGATTCACGCCGTCCTCACCCTCGACGAGGATGTCCGCGGACGTACCCCACTTGTAGACGTAGCTGTTGACGATGTACCCGGCGTTCCTGACGCTGGGGAATCCCGCGCGAGCGAACTGGTCGTACCCGAGGCGCGTCCACTGCCAGGCCCTCTCCCCACCGGGCCAGAAGGTGACCGCGTAGACGGTCGGGGACCAGGCGTACTTCACGAAGTTCGTGTCGGCAGCGCGGGGAGTGCGGAAGTCGTACACGTCGCGCCACGTCTCGTAGCTCAGCGCTCTCGGGCTCTGACCGTCGACGAGCTCGTAGATGCGACCGTCGAACGAGGTCTTGTAGAGCTGCCACCTGCCCTGATCCTTCGGCGGCACTGGGGTCGGCGCAGGAGTGGTCGGAACAGGTGTCGGCGCGACTGTCGGCGTCGGCGCGGGCGTCGGCTCGGCCGTCGGCGCGGGCGTCGGCTCGGCCGTGGGGGCCGGCGTCGGGACGGGCTCGACGGAGGCGGTCGCCGCCTGGGCCGGGAGGAGCAGCGAGACGGCGAGCACGGCCGCCGTCACGAGGGGAATCGGGCGCATCATTTCCTTCGGTTGGGTAATTACCTTCACCGTAGGGTCACGACGCCCGCGCTCCCCCACCCACTTCGGGGGTGCGCCCGCCTGCCGACGAGGCGCTAGAAGCCCGTCGCCCGGATCCCCCAGCTGAGGGTCCACTCCTCGCCGGGCGCGAGGCGGCGCACGCCGACGCCGGAGTTGAAGGCGTCCGCCGGCGCGGTCATCGGCTCGATCGCGACCGCCTGGCGCCCGTGGGTCGGGAACTCGCGCGGCGTGTAGACCTGCAGGAACCCGAAGGACGCGTCGGCCCAGAGCTCGACGCCGCGGCCGTCGGGCGCGGTGAGGCCATGGCGGCTCGTGCCGCCCTCCACGTGGACATCGCCGTAGCCGGTGTTGAGGTCGAGGTCGCCGACGGTGCGGCCCGTGCGGAGGTCCTCTGCGGCGCCGTCGACCGGATGGTCGGCGACGGGGATCAGCGCGTCGTCGACCTCGGACCACGTGTCGGCGCGGACCGTGAGCGTGAGCTCCGCGGAGGGGACCCCGCCGATCGCGAGGTACGGGTGCGCGCCGACCGCGACGGGGGCGGCCGCCTCGGAGTCGTTGCGGATCCGGTGCGTGACGACGAGGCCGTCGTCGGTGAGCCGGTAGGTGACGGAGGTGTCGAGGAGGAACGGGTAGCCGTGCTGCGGGAAGACGGTGGCGGAGAGGGTCACGCGGTCGTCGGCGCGGTCGGACGCCGCGTAGCCGGTGTTGCGGAGGAGGCCGTGGGACGCGTTGCCGAGCGACGGCTCGGAAACGTCGAGCGCCTGGGCCTTCCCGTCGAGCTCGTAGCGGGCGCCGCGGATCCGGTTCGGCCACGGCACGAGGACCATGCCGGCGCCCATCGGCGCGACGACGTCGTCGCCGTAGGGCTCGACGAGGTCGACGCCGTCGAGGGTGAGGCCGCGGATCGCGGCGGCGAGCTGCACGACCGTGGCTCGGAGCTCGCCCGACGGGCCGGCGTGGACGAGGTGGTGCTGCTCTCCGGTGACGGGTCTCATGGGATCCACGTTACGGCCGCGCGGCCGCGGACGGCCCGCCCGCCGCGGCGACGACGCGCAGCCCGGCGTCGCGCAGCCGGCGGACCTCGTGCCGATCCGCGTCGGCGTCGGTGAGCAGCGTGTCGACGAGGTCGAGCGGCGCGACGGATCCGAGGTGCGTGCGCCCGAGCTTGGCCCCGTCGGCGACGACCACCGTGCGGGCGCTCGCGGCGACCATCCGCCGCTTCACCTCGGCCTCGGGCAGGTTCACGTTGGTGATCCCCCGCTCCACGTCGACGCCGTTGCAGCCGATGATCGCGAGGTCCGGGTGCAGGCGGTCGAGCACGACGGTGGCGAGCGGATCCACGAGGCTGTGCTGCAGCGCCCGGAGCGTGCCGCCGGTGACGACGACGGTGAAGCGCGGCATGGCCCGCTCGAGCTCGAGCGCCAGGGTGAGGCCGTTCGTGATGACGGTGACGTCGACGAGGTCCTCACGCGCCACGAGCGCGCGCGCCACCTGGAGCGTCGTGCTGCCGACGTCGAGCAGCACGCTCTGGCCGCTCTCGACGAGGTCGGCGGCGGCCCGGCCGATGGCGCGCTTGGCGTCCGCGGCCGACTCGAGCGTCACCTCGAGGCTCTGCTCACGCGCACCGAGGCCGGAGCGGAGGACCGCGCCACCGTGCACGCGCTGGACGGCGGCGGAGTCCGCGAGCGCGTCGAGGTCGGCGCGGATCGTGACGGCGGAGACGCCGGCGTCGGCCGCGAGCTCGGCGACGGTCGCGAAGCCACGGTCGGCGAGCCGCTCGAGGATGCGCGACCGGCGGGTCGCCGCGGGGACGGATGCGGTGTCGTCGGCCATCCCGCGAGCCTCGCCCACCGCTTGCAAGAACGCAAGCGGGCCCTTTCGCCGACGCAGATCCGACGCCCGCGAGCCCGTAGGATCGAGGGATCATGCATGCCGACCAGACCGTCACGACGTCGCCGTCCGGGATCACGCAGCGCCGCACGCTGCTGTCCGACGGCCGCGAGCTCGTCTACTTCGACGACGCCGACACGGCCCTCCCGCCCGAGCGCGCCGCCGACGCCCGCCCCGCGGCACCCCGCCCGCCCACCGCGACGATGCGGCAGGACGTGCTCACGGGCGAGTGGGTGTCCATCGCCGCCGCGCGCCAGAATCGCGCGCACCTCCCGCCGGCGGAGCTGGATCCCCTCGCCCCCGCGAGCCCGACCAACCCCTCCGAGATCCCGAGCATGTACGACGTCGCGGTCTTCGAGAACAAGTCGCCGTCGTTCGGCCCCGCGCTCGCGGACGCGGAGGGCGTGGACGCGCCCGTCGACGACGACGACCTCACGTCCATCGGCTTGGAGCGCACCCGCACCTCGGTCGGACGCTGCGAGGTCGTCTGCTTCAGCCCCGCGCACACCGGCTCGTTCAGCGGCCTCACGCCGTCGCGCGCCCGCACCGTGGTGGAGGCGTGGGCCGAGCGCACGCGCGCCCTCTCGGCGCTGCCCGGGGTCCGCCAGGTGTTCCCGTTCGAGAACCGCGGCGAGGCCATCGGCGTCACGCTGCACCACCCGCACGGGCAGATCTACTCGTACCCCTACATCACGCCGCGCACGCGCCGGCTGGTGGAGTCGATCGAGCGGTTCGGGCCGGGACTGTTCCGACGGATCCTCGAGACCGAGCAGGCGTCCGAGCGCGTCGTGCTCCGCGGCGAGCACTTCACGGCGTTCGTGCCGTTCGCGGCGCGCTGGCCCGTGGAGATCCACATGCTCCCCCACCGCCACGTGCCCGACCTCGCCGAGACGACCGAGGCGGAGCGCGACGAGCTCGCGACGATGTACCTGAAGCTGCTGCAGGGGATGGACCGGCTCTACGACACCCCGACGCCCTACATCTCCGCCTGGCACCAGGCCCCGGTGGACGCGCACCGCGACGAGATCCGGCTGATGCTGCAGATCACGTCGCCGCGCCGTGCGGCCGACAAGCTCAAGTTCCTGGCCGGATCCGAGGCGGCCATGGGCGCCTGGATCGGCGACGTGCCGCCGGAGAAGGCGGCCGAGATGATCCGCAAGGCAGTGGAGGACGCATGACCGACATCCGAGACGACGTGCGCGAGGGCTTCCGCGCCCGCTTCGAGCGCGAGCCGCACGGCGTATGGTCCTCGCCCGGGCGCGTGAACCTCATCGGCGAGCACACCGACTACAACGAGGGCTTCGTGTTCCCGTTCGCGATCGACCGCCGCACGGTCATCGCGCTCGCGCCGCGGGACGACGACCGGATCCGCCTCGCCAGCTCCTTCTCCGACGAGGTGGTGGAGTCGCGCCTCGCCGACCTCACCGGCGAGCGCATCGACGGGTGGCAGGCGTACCCGCTCGGCGTCGCGTGGGCGCTCGGGCAGCGCGGGGCCGACCTCGCCGCCGTCCCCGGCTTCGACGTGTTCATCGACAGCGACGTGCCCGTGGGCGCGGGGCTGTCCTCGTCGGCCGCGCTCGAGGGATCCATCGCCCTCGCGCTCGACGACATCTGGCGCCTCGGCCTCGACCGGCAGACGCTCGCCGCCGTCGGGCAGCTCGCCGAGAACGAGATCGTGGGCGCGCCGACCGGGATCATGGACCAGTCCGCGAGCCTCCTCGGTCGCCAGGACGCGGGCGTGTTCCTCGACTGCCGTTCCCTCGACGCCGAGGTCATCCCGCTCGGGCTCGAGGCGGCCGGCCTCACGATCGCCGTGATCGACACCCACGTCGCGCACGCGCACGCCGACGGCGGCTACCGCGCGCGCCGCGAGTCGTGCGAGAAGGGCGCGCGCCTGATGGGCGTGTCGTCGCTGCGCGACCTCGCGGTCGACGACCTCGTCCGCGCCCGCGAGGTGCTCGACGACGAGACGTTCCGCCGCGTGCGCCACATAGTCACCGAGAACCAGCGCGTGCTCGACACCGTGCGCGCGCTGCGCGAGGAGGGCCCGCGCGCCATCGGCGAGCTGCTCGACGCGAGCCACCGCTCGATGCGCGACGACTTCGAGATCAGCGTCCCGGAGCTCGACCTCGCGGTCGAGGTCGCGCAGAACGAGGGCGCGATCGGCGCGCGGATGACGGGCGGGGGCTTCGGCGGATCCGCGATCGCGCTCATCGACGTCGACTCGCTGTCGCGTCTCCAGGTCGCCATCGACGGCGCGTTCGCGGAGCACGGCTACACGGGGCCGACCGTCTTCACGGTCACGCCGTCGGACGGGGCGAAGGCGGAGCAGTAGGGGCGGGCCTCCCCCTAGGCTCGGCGGCATGCGACCACCGGCGGGACTGACCGAGATCGCTGACGACCGGGACGGGGACATCCGCGACATCGCGCGCGCCCTGTCCACGTGGTTCCCCGCGTCGACGCACCCCGGAGGATTCGCGTGGGAGGCATCCACGGGGCAGCTACCGGAGCGGATCGCCGTGGTCCGCGACGACGCGGGCGCCGTGATCGGCTGGGCCGCCTACTCGGCGGACGACGCACGCGTCGAGTGCGCGCCCGGCGACGACGGCACGACCGACCTCCTGGCAGCGTGGCTCCTCGACGCCGCCGGGGACGCGCCCGTGAGCATCGCCGTGCACCGCAGCCAGGACCGGCTGCGCGGGATCCTCGCGGCCCGTGGCTTCGTGGACGAGGCGATCCCGCTCGCCGGGCTCCGTCACGCCGCCCGCGACACGGGAGCGCGCCCGCCCGCGGGGTACCGCATCCGCCCGGTCGCGGAGGGCGAGGAGCAGGCCAAGGTCGACGCGCACCGCCGGGCCTGGAAGCCGGTCGAGCTGCCCTTCACCGACGGATCCGGCGAGGGCATCGACCCGGATGCCGAGAGCCGCTTCGACGCCGACGGATATGCCGCCATGCAGACCGCCGCCGTGTACCGGCGCGAGCTCGACCTCGTGGTCGAGGCCCCGGACGGCACGCTCGCGGGGACGTGCACCGCGTGGCTCGACCCGGCGACCGGCTGGGCGGAGCTCGAGCCGCTCGGCATCGTGCCCGCGCACCGCCGCCTGGGGCTCGCGCAGACCCTCGCGCTCGACGTCTGCCGCCGCGTCGGCGAGCTGGGCGGCCACGACGTCTTCATCAACGCCTCGCCGCTCCCCCACTACCGCGCCCCGTGGGACGCCTACGTCGCCGCGGGCTTCGCGCCGATGGAGCGGGGCACGCGGATGCGCCCGCGCGCCTGACCCCGCGGCCTACCCTGTCGGCATGACCGTCGATCCCCAGGCCACCGTCCGCGCGCTCCCCGGATCGCCCGCGCCCGACATCGCGCCCGACGCCCTCGTGGCGGCGGGCGCGCGCATCGTCGGGCGGGTGACGCTCGCCGCGGGATCCAGCGCGTGGTTCAACGCCGTGCTGCGCGCGGAGGCCGCCGACATCGCGATCGGCGCGGGCTCGAACCTCCAGGACAACGTGAGCTGCCATGTCGACGAGGGCTTCCCGCTCACGGTCGGCCGGGGCGTGAGCGTCGGCCACAACGCGGTGCTGCACGGCTGCACGGTCGAGGACGACTGCATCGTGGGCATGTCCGCCACCGTGATGAACGGCGCCGTCGTCGGCCGGGAGTCGCTGCTCGCGGGCGGCACCGTCGTGCTGGAGGGGCAGGTGATCCCGCCGCGCTCGCTCGTCGCGGGCGTGCCCGGCAAGGTGCGGCGCGAGCTCACCGACGAGGAGGTGGCGGGGCTCCGCGCCAATGCCGCGCACTACGTCGAGAACGCGCGGCTGCACGCGGGCGCCATCCCGACGCCGGCGGTCCTGCTCGGCGCGGCCCCGGGACGCGAGGAGGGGACGGCCTGACCGGCCGTCCCCTCCTCCGTCACCGCCGCACGCTCGAGTCGAGCGCTGTCGCGGCGAGCGCCGTCAGCCGCGGAGCTCGGCGGCGAGGCGCGCGTCGCGCTCGGCGGCCTGCACCACGTTGGCGAGCAGCATCGCGCGGGTCATCGGCCCGACGCCGCGCGGGTTCGGCGACAGGTGCCCGGCGACCTCTGCGACGGCCGGGTCGACGTCGCCCGTGAGGCGCGCCTTGCCGGTCTCGGGATCCACGACGCGCGTGATCCCCACGTCGAGCACCGCGGCGCCCGGCTTGACCCACTCCGGCAGGATGAGGTGCGCGACGCCCACGGCCGCGACCACGATGTCCGCCCGGCGGACCTCCTGCTCGAGGTCGCGCGTGCGGGAGTGCGTGAGCGTGACGGTGGCGTCGAGGCCCTTGCGCGTGAGCAGCAGGCCGAGCGGCCGGCCCACCGTGAGGCCGCGCCCGACGACGACCACGTGCTGGCCGGCGATCGGCACGTCGTAGCGCTGGAGCATCTCGACGATGCCGGCGGGCGTGCACGGCAGCGGCGAGGTCAGCTCGCCCTGCACGCCGAGCACCAGCCGCCCGAGGTTCGTCGGGTGCAGGCCGTCGGCGTCCTTGGACGGGTCGATGAGCTCGAGCATCGCGTTCTCGTCGATGCCCGCCGGGAGCGGCAGCTGCACGATGTAGCCCGTCACGGCCGGATCCGAGTTGAGCCGCTCGATCGCCAGGCGCACGTCGGCCTCGGTGGCGTCGGCCGGGAGGTCGACGCGGATGGACTCGATGCCGACCTCGGCGCAGTCACGGTGCTTGCCGGCGACGTAGGAGCGGGATCCCGGGTCGTCGCCCACGAGGAGCGTGCCGAGGCCGGGCACGAGGCCCTGCTCGCGGAGGGCGCGGATCCGCACGGCCAGCTCGGACTTGACGGCCGACGCGGTGGCGACGCCGTCGAGCACGACCGCGGTCACTGGGTGAGGCCCTCGTAGAGCGGGAAGCCGTCGGTGAGCGTGAGCACGCGCGCACGCAGGGCGGCGAGGTCGCTGCCGGGCTTCAGGGTCTCGGCGATGATGTCGGCCACCTCGGTGAACTCGGCCTCGCCGAAGCCGCGCGTCGCGAGCGCGGACGTGCCGATGCGGACGCCGGACGTCACCATCGGCGGGCGCGGGTCGAACGGCACCGAGTTGCGGTTGACCGTGATGCCGACCTCGTGCAGCGCGTCCTCCGCCTGCTTGCCGTCGATGGGCGAGTTCCGCAGATCCGCGAGCACGAGGTGCACGTCGGTGCCTCCCGTGAGGACGGAGACGCCGGCCTCGGTGGAGTCGGCCGCGACGAGGCGCTCGGCGAGGATCTGCGCGCCCTGGATGGTGCGACGCTGCCGGTCCGCGAACTCCTCGGTGGCCGCGATCTTGAACGCCGTTGCCTTGGCCGCGATGACGTGCATGAGCGGCCCGCCCTGCTGCCCCGGGAAGACGGCGGAGTTGAGCTTCTTGGCGAGCGCGGTGTCGCGGCTGAGGATCACGCCGGACCGGGGGCCCGCGAGGGTCTTGTGCACCGTGGAGGAGACGACGTCGGCGTACGGCACGGGCGAGGGGTGCACGCCCGCGGCGACGAGCCCGGCGAAGTGCGCCATGTCGACCCAGAGCTTGGCGCCGACCTCGTCGGCGATCGCGCGGAACGCGGCGAAGTCGAGGTGGCGGGGGTAGGCCGACCACCCGGCGATGATCACCTGCGGGCGGTGCGCGAGCGCCTTCTCGCGCACGACGTCCATGTCGATGAGGAAGGTGTCGGGATCCACGCCGTACGCGGCCGCGTCGTAGAGCTTGCCGGAGAAGTTGAGCTTCATGCCGTGCGTGAGGTGGCCGCCGTGCGCGAGCTCCAGGCCGAGGATCGTGTCGCCGGGCTGCGCGATGGCGGCGAGGACGGCCGCGTTCGCGGTGGCGCCCGAGTGCGGCTGGACGTTCGCGAACTCGGCGCCGAAGAGGCTCTTCGCCCGGTCGATGGCGAGCTGCTCGGCGACGTCGACGAACTCGCATCCGCCGTAGTAGCGGCGGCCCGGGTAGCCCTCCGCGTACTTGTTGGTGAGCACGGATCCCTGCGACTGCAGCACCGCGCGCGGGACGAAGTTCTCGCTGGCGATCATCTCGAGGGTGCCGCGCTGACGGCCGAGCTCCTGCTCGAGGACCGCCGCGATCTCCGGGTCGACCTCGGAGAGGGGGGCGTTGAAGGACTGGTCGACGGGCATGGGACTCCTTGAGCACGGTGGACGAATGGATGCGTCGTGGCCCAGGCGTACGGCCACCAACCGTGTGAGTCGCTCCCCGATGGTGACCCATCCGAACGCCAGTCGCGACGGGTCCGATCCTACCCGTGCGGGCGCGCGCCCGCGAGGCGCGCGTGCGCTCGCGGGCCCGCCGCCTGGCCGCGGGGCGAGGGGATCCGGTGTGCCCGAAGCGTTCGGGCGGTCATGCGCCCCGCCCGCCCGTAGGATCAGGGAGTCGGGCGACGGTGCCCGGAGGATGCCGAGGAAGGACCGAGCATGGAGAGCGCAGCGCTCAGTACCGATCCCGCGGCAGTCGGAGACGACCGCTCCCCTGACCTCGCCCCCGCTGACGCGGCCTCCGCGCCCCCGATCGACCGCGACGCCCTCGCCGCCGACCTCCGCCCGCTCGCGGGCGACGACGCCGATGCGCTGGCCGACGCGCTGGCCGCCGACCTCGGCGACACGCGCCCCCGCAGCGCCTCGGCCGCCAGCGCCCCCGCCGACCTCGACCTCGCCGGCCGCACGGGCGGCGTCTGCTACGTCGACCGCTACGCCGACGACCTCCGGGGACTCGTCGCGCGGATCCCCGCCCTCCGCGACCTCGGCCTCACGCACCTGCAGATCACCCCCGTCGCCGCGCGCGCGGACCACGGCGCCGATGCCGACGGCCTCCTCGCGCCGGGCGTGCGCGTGCGCGCCGGCCTCGGATCCGCGGCCGACCTCGGCGACCTCGCCGACGCCCTGCACGACGCCGGCCTCACGCTCGCGGTCGACCTCTCCCCCGCCGACGCCGACGCGCCCCTCGCCGACCGGATCCGCGGCGCCGTCCGCGAGGCCGTCGCCCTCGCCGCCGTCGGGGCCGACGTGATCCGCGTGGATTCCGTCGACGTCCTCGGCGAGCACCGCGACGCCGACCGGGCCGCGCTCCTCCGCGTCATCGCCACGCTCGGCCGCCGCGCCTCCCCCGCGCTCGCGCTGGCCGTCGTCGCCGATGCCGACCCGCGCGGATCCGCGGAGCTGCTGGACGGCGACGCCGTGCGCCTCGCCGACGACCCGGCGCTCACCGCGCTCGTCTGGGAGGCGCTCGCCACCCGATCCGCCGCCCTGCTCGCGCGCGCCCTCGAGCGCCGCGGCGACGTGCCCGCCGGCTCGGCCCGCACCGCGCGCGTCCGCAGCCACGACGCCCTCCGCTTCTCCTTCGACGACGGCGACGCGCGCGCCCTCGGCATCGACCCCGACGAGCACCGCCGCTTCCTCGCCGAGTACCACGTGGGCGGGTTCCCCGGCAGCCACGCGCGCGGCATCCGGCACCCGGGCGGCGCGGTCGCCGGCACCACGGCGTCCCTCGCGGGCCTCGAGCAGGACGACCCGGGCGCCGTCGAGCGGATCCTGCTCGCCCACTCCATCGCGCTCAGCACGGGCGGCCTGCCGCTGATCGTGCTCGGCGACGAGGTCGGCCAGCTGAACGACTACGGCTACGACGACGTCCCCGCCCACGCCGACGACAGCAGGTGGGTGAACCGCCCGCTCTACCCGTTCGAGCGCTACGACCAGCGCGACGACCGCACCACGAGCACGGGCGTCATCCACGCCGGGATCCGTCGGCTCGTCGCGGTCCGCCGCGCCACGCCCGCGCTCGGCGGCACGCGGGTCGTCGGCTTCGACGCGAACGACCCGCACGTGCTCGGCTACCAGCGCCCGCACGACGACGGCACGGTCCTCGTGCTCGCGAACCTCGGCGACGAGCCGGCGACGGTCTCCGCGGAGACGCTCGGCGGGTTCGCGGAGCACGCCGTGGACCTCGTGCGCGACGAGCGGCTCCGCCTCACCAAGGGGATCGTCCTCAGCCCGCGCACGTTCGTCTGGCTCCAGGCGACTCACGACCTCGCGTGACACACTCGCGGTCACTGGCGGGTCGGCACGGAGGAACGGCATGAGCGACGAGGGACGCGGCACGGACGAGCCCAGGGAGGGCGCGCGCGCCGCATCCGGGTTCGCCTGGCCCATGTGGGTCAACATCGGCTGGATCGCGCTCGGCGCGTGGCACGTGCTCGCTCCCGTCAACGACGCGTCCGGCTGGCTCGGCATGTTCCAGATCGGCGTGGGCGCGTTCGGCATCATCGCCTCGCGCCGCCGCGCGCGCCGGCTCGCCGAGGCGGAGGCCGAGGCGCTGCCGCTCGAGGCGGCCACCCGGATCCCCGCCGACGTCGACGACGAGCGCGCCCGGCTCGACGAGGCCGCCGCCGCGCACGCGGAGCTGGACGCCCGGCTGCGCGCGCTCGCGATGCAGCTCGAGCAGCCCGGCACACCCGGCGCGGATCCCGACAAGCCCGAGCCGCCGCACCAGCCGACCGGCCGGGGCCGCGGCCGTGGGCGCAGGGACCGTGCGCGCGAGGCCTGGCCCGACGACCTGCCGCCCGTCGCCCGCTGGTAGCGGCGGCCACCACTCGTCAGCTCACGCCGGTCAGCTCGCGCGCGTCACCCCGCGCGACATGATCGCCGAGGTCAGCGCCTCGATGGACGCGCGCGGCCCGGCGGGGTTGTCCATCAGCACGTAGTCCACCTCGTCGAGCTCGGGCAGGCCGAGCCGCGATGTCACCTTCACGAGGTCCGTCGGGATCAGCGCCTGCGGGAGCACCGCGACCCCCATGCCGGCGCGCACGGCGGCGAGCACGCCGTTCACGTCGCGCGTGCTGCACGTGATCCGCCAGGTGCGGCCCGCCCGCTCGAGGGCGTCCATCGCCATCTGCCTGCTGATGCTCGGCGCGCGGTACGCGATGAGCGGCACGGTGGCGCCCGGCTCCACGAGCGTGCGCTCGAGGCCCACCCACACCATCCGGTCGCGGCCCACGAGGCGCGCGGTCGGCTGCTCGTCGACCGTGGTCTTGGTGAGGATCAGGTCGAGCTGGCCCGCGAGCAGGCGCCGGTGCAGCGGCCCGCTCTGCGTCACCGTGAGCTCCAGCTCGATCTGCGGGTGCAGCTGCCGGAAGTGGCGGAGGATCCGCGGCAGCTGCGTGATGGCCAGGTCGTCCGCGGTCCCGAAGCGCAGGCGGCCGCTCACCTCGGATCCGCCGAAGTAGCTCTCCGCCGCGCGGTGCGCCGCGAGGATCGTGCGCGCGAAGCCCGCCATCGCGTCGCCCGCGTCGGTGAGTCGCATGGCGCGGGTGTCGCGCGCGATGAGCGTGCGGTCGACGGCCCGCTCGAGTCGCCGCACCTGCTGGCTCACGGTCGGCTGGCTGATCCCGAGGCGCGCTGCCGCCTGCGTGAAGCTGCGGGTGTCGGCGACGGCGAGGAAGGTCGCGAGCAGGGTCGGATCGAGCACGGCGCCTCCGGTCATTCGAGGATGTGATGGGACTCATCATGTCGAGACGGGATCCGAATGGGAAGCCGGCGGGTAGCGTCGGTCGCGGCTCGACGCCGAGCCGCATCCATGCAGAACCGACGCCACCCATACGCAACCGCCACCGCAGGAACACCGTGACCCCGCCGAACGCCTTCCCCCCGACCGCCCCGCTCCCGATCCAGACCCGCCGCCCGCCGTGGCGTCACACGCTCATCGCCCTGAGCGTGCCGAACTTCCGCCGGTTCACGGCGTCCAACGTCATCGCCATGACCTCGGGCTGGATGCAGCGCATCGCCCAGGACTGGCTCGTGCTCGAACTCACCGGCAGCGTCACCGCGGTCGGCATCACGGTCGCGATGCAGTTCGCGCCGATGCTGTTCTTCGGCCTGCTCGGCGGCGTCATCGTCGACCGGTGCTCGAAGCGGATGCTGATGATGATCACGCAGGGCACCTACGCGCTCCTCAGCGCGCTCCTCGCCGTGCTCACGCTCTCGGGCGCGGTCGAGGCGTGGCACATCTTCGCCATCGCGTTCGCGACCGGTCTCGTGACGGTGATCGACAACCCGGCGCGCCAGGTGTTCGTCACCGAGATCGTGGGGCAAAAGCACCTGCGGAACGCCATCAGCGTCAACTCGTCGGCGTTCCAGCTCGGCGGCATGGTGGGGCCCGCGCTCAGCGGTGTCCTGCTGCTCGCGGTCGGCGCCGGCTGGTCGTTCGCGATCAACGCGCTCGCGTGCGTCGTCGTGGTCCTCACGCTGTGGAGCCTGAGGACCCGCGACCTGATCCGCATCCCGCCCGCCCCGCGCCGCCGCGGCCAGCTCGCGGAGGGCCTCCGGTACGCGCGCTCGAAGCCGACCATCCTGTGGCCCGTCGTGCTCGTGGCGGTGTTCAGCGTGTTCGGGCTCACCATGCCCGTGCTCCTCGCGGCGTTCGCGAGCCAGGTCTACGACGTGGGCGCCGGAGGCTACGGGTTCTTCAACTCGATGGTCGCGATCGGCGCGCTCACGGGCGCGCTGCTCTCGACCCGTCGCGCGACCGTGCGGCTGCGGACCATCGTGGTCGGCGTCGGGATCACCGGCCTGCTGCAGGCGGCCGCGGGGCTGATGCCCGGGATCGCGCCGTTCGCGGTGCTGCTCGTCACGGTCGGCATGGCGTCGCTGCTGTTCCAGACCGCCGCGAACTCGCTCGTGCAGCTCTCCAGCAACGTCGCAATCCGCGGACGCGTGATGAGCGTCTACGTGCTCGTGCTGCTCGGCGGCCAGGCGATCGGCGGTCCGCTGATGGGCGGGATCGTCGAAGCGTGGGGTGTGCACGCCGGCATGGTCGTGTCCGGTGGGATGCCGGCGCTGGCCGCGGCGGTGGTGGCCGTGATCCTCGCCCGCCGCGGCCAGCTGACCCTCGAGGTCGTGGTGCGCCGGCACGTGCCGCGCGTGCGGATCACGCCCCGGGAGCCGGGTGCCGGCCGCCCCCGCGTCGCCGGAGCTGGCGAGGGGACGACCGGCGGCGGGCTCAGCCGCGCACGTCGATCGCGCGGTGGCGCTGCTGCACGCCGGCCGGGCCGTACGGGTAGTCGGACACCACGGGCGCGCTCACCGCGCTGAGCGACGCGATCTCGTCGGCCGTGAGCTCGAGGTCGGCCGAGGCCATGTTGTCCTCGAGCTGCTCGACGGTGCGGGCGCCGAGGATCACGCTGGTCACGGCCGGCTGCGCCTCGAGCCACGCGAGCGAGACACGGGCCGAGCTGGATCCGTGGGCGTCGGCGACCCGGCGCACCTCGTCGAGGATCGCCCACGTGCGCTCCTGGCCGTTCCGCGGCGTGAACGCCTCCATGCCGCGCGCCGGGTCCTCGCCGAGGCGGGTCGCTCCGGTGGGCATCTCGTCGCGGCGGTACTTGCCGGTGAGCCAGCCGCCCGCGAGCGGCGACCAGGGCAGCAGGCCGATGCCCGCATCCAGCGACGCCGGCACGATCTCCGACTCGATCTCGCGCACGAGCAGCGAGTACTGCGGCTGCAGTGTGACGGGCGGCGTGAACCCGAGCGCCTTCGCGAGCCCGACGGCCTTCGTCAGCTGCCAGCCCAGGTAGTTCGAGAAGCCGTAGTACGAGATCTTGCCGGCGCGGACGGCGTCGTCGAGGAAGCGCAGGGTCTCCTCGAGCGGGGTCACGGCGTCCCAGGCGTGCATCTGGTAGAGATCGATCGTGTCGACGCCGAGGCGGCGGAGCGAGTCGTCGAGCGCGCGGGTGAGGTGGCGGCGCGAGGTGCCGACGTCGTTGTTGCCCTCCCCCATCGGGAAGCGGCCCTTCGTCGCGACGACGAGCTGGTCGGCCTCGGTCGGGTGCGCCTGCAGCCAGCGGCCGACGATCTCCTCCGAGACGCCCGACGTGTAGACGTCCGCCGTGTCGATGAACGTGCCGCCGCCTTCGACGTACGCCTCGAGGATGCGCCCCGAGGTCTCCTCGTCGGCCTCCGCGCCGAAGGTCATGGTGCCGAGCGCGTAGGTCGAGACGACCGCGCCGCTGTTCCCCAGATTCCGGTAGTGCATGTGGTTCCTCCATCGGATCCGCCGCGGGCGTCGCTGCCCGCGGTCCCGTCCAGCTTGCACCGCCCGGGCACGCGGCGTGACAGCGGGCCCCACCGGGCCGCTCGGTACCATGGAGGCATGTCCGTCGACGAGCTCTCCAGCGCCGCGCAGGACTACCTCAAGCTCATCTGGTCGGCGACAGAGTGGACCGACCAGCCGATGACCGTCAGCCGCCTCGCGGAGCGCCTGGGGATCCGGCCCGCGACCGCCTCCGACGGGATCCGCCGCCTCACCGCGCAGGGCCTCGTGGAGCACCGGCCGTACGGCAGCATCGAGCTCACCGACGACGGCCGGCGCCACGCGATCCAGATGGTGCGCCGCCACCGCCTGCTCGAGACGTTCCTCGTGGAGGTGCTCGGCTACGGCTGGGACGAGGTGCACGACGAGGCCGAGGTGCTCGAGCACGCGGTCTCCGACGACTTCGTGGCGCGCATCGACCAGCACCTCGGGCACCCGTCGCGGGATCCGCACGGCGACCCCATCCCCTCGGCCGACGGCGAGCCGCACCTGCCGGACGCGACCGTTCTCGCGGACGCGGCCGCCGACCGGCCCATGCGCGTGCGCCGCATCTCCGACGAGGACCCGCGTCTGCTGCGCGAGCTCGCCGAGCACGGCATCGGGCTCGACGCGACGCTCGTGCGCGAGGCCGCATCCGGCTCTCCCGGCGCCGTGCGCGTGACGGTCGACGGATCCGCAGCGAGGCGGCTCACGCCCGCCGCCGCCTCCGCGGTCTGGGTGTCCGACGCCGGCTGACGCCCGGCCGACCCGCGTGCGTCAGCCCGTGAAGGTCAGCACCACGAGCGCGACGTTCAGCACCACCACGAGCGACACCGCGACCCACGCCGCGATGCGCGTGAGCGGCCGGTCGACGTGCTCGCCCATCACGCGGCGGTCGCCCGTCAGGCGGATCAGCGGGACGAGCGCGAACGGGATCCCGAGGCTCAGGACGACCTGGCTGGTCACGAGCGCCGTGGTCGGGTCGACGCCGACGGCGAGGATCGCGAGCGCGGGGATCAGCGTCACCACGCGGCGCGCGAGCAGCGGCACCTTCACGTGCAGCAGGCCGCCCATGATCGCCGCGCCCGCGTAGGCGCCCACGGACGTCGACGCGAGCCCCGACGCGAGCAGCCCGACCGCGAACACCACGCCGACGACCGGCCCGAGCGACGCCGTGATGGCCGCGTGCGCCCCCTCGATCGAGTCGGTGCCGGGCACGCCGCCGAGGCTCGCGGCCGCGATGAGGAGCATGGAGATGTTGACGGCGCCGGCCACGGCGAGCGCGGTGATCACGTCCCAGCGCGTCGCGGTGAGGAGCCGCCTCAGCACGCCCGGGTCCCTCTGGACGCCGTGCCGGTCGCGGCTGAGCGACGAGTGCAGGTAGACCGCGTGCGGCATCACGGTGGCGCCGAGCATGCTCGCAGCGAGCAGCACGCTGTCCGGCCCGTCGAAGCGCGGCACGAGACCGCCCGCGATGCCGGATCCCGACAGCGGGCTCACGACGAGGCCGGTGAGGAAGCCCACCGTGATCACCACGAGGAGCGCGCCGATCACGAGCTCGAACGGTCGCTGCCCGTGCCGCGACTGCACGGCGAGGAGGCCGATCGAGATGAGGCCGACGATCACGCCGCCCGCGACGAGCGGGATCCCGAACAGCAGGTGCAGCGCGATCGCCCCGCCGATGACCTCCGCGAGGTCGGTGGCCGCCGCGATCAGCTCGGCCTGCACCCAGAAGGCGCGGCGACGCGTGGCCGGCAGCCGCTGGCCGAGGAGCTCGGGGAGGCTGCGGCCCGTGACGAGCCCGAGCTTCGCCGACTGGTACTGCACGAGCACGGCGATGAGGTTCGCGGCGACGAGCACCCACACCAGCAGGTAGCCGTAGCGCGCGCCCGCGGTCAGGTTCGCGGCGACGTTGCCGGGATCCACGTACGCGATGGCCGCGACGAACGCCGGTCCCAGCAGGAGCACGAGCCGCGGGCCCGTGACGGGCCGACGCGCGCGGGCGCGCTCGGGGGCGGTGCGGGTCATGGCGGCCTCTCCATCGAAGTGTTAGCCGAGGCTAACATCCGTTCGCGCGCACGCGGAAGGGCCCGTCCGGAAGCGGACGGGCCCCAGGGTCCTGCGGGTCGTGCGGGGCGCAGCGAACGCCCGGTCGGATCAGCTCGCGCCGCGCCCCGGCGCGAGGAACGCGGAGTCGTCATCGGCCTCGCCGCGCACGATGCGCACCCACTGCGCGAGCAGCGCGGCGCCCGCCTCGTCGTGGATGAGGTCGCCCGCGGTGAGCACGGGGTACGGCGTCGCGGGGATCCCGTCGGCCGGCCGCACGTCGACGTGCGCGACCTCGTGCCCGTTCTCGTGCAGCCACCTGGCCATCGCGTAGTCGGTGCGCGAGTCGCCGACCGTGCGCCAGCGCAGCGGCAGCGGGCCGCTGTCGGCGAGGAGCTCCAGGGCGCGGGCGGCGCCGAGGTCCTTGCCGAGGCGGATCGACTCGACGTCGGTCGAGATGATCGTCGGGTCCACGCGCACCTGCACCTCGCCGTGCGCGTCCGGCACCTCGACGCCCTCGAGCACCGAGCCGAGGCCGTGCGCCGTGAGGATCTCGACGGCGCGGGCGTCGAGGTCGGGCTGCAGCCGGAGGTAGTCGGCGGACGGGACGCTCGTGAGCTGCTCGACCGAGACCATGGCGTGCTTGGTGGTGTCGAAGAACATCGAGTCGGCGAAGCGCTCGGCGACGAGCCGCTCCATGTCGCGCATGTACGCCTCGGGCAGCGCGAGCGAGCGGTCGACGTGCACCTCCCCCGCGCCGTCCGCCGTGATCGAGAACCAGGACGCACCCTTCTCGCACACGGCGTGCACGCGGGCCCCTGCGGGGAGACCTGCCGCGAGCAGCGGGCCGACGACCTGCTCGCGGATGAAGGCATCCGAGCGGCCCGTGTTGAAGACGACCGGGACGCCCGCGGCCGCGAGCTCCACGAGGTCGGCGGCGATGCTCGGGATGGCGAGGGTGCGGGTGATCGGGCTGGCGATGGGGCCGTCGACGTCGAGGAGGAGGCCGAGGGGCGCGGGGGTCGTGGTCACGGCTCCCATCCTCCCGCAGGCACGAGGCACCCTGTTGCGACTGGGGAGGGCGGACGGCCTCCCCAGGCCGAGGGCGCCCCGATGCGACTGGGGACACCGACGGCCTCCCGCAGGTGCCCGGCCTCAGGCAGCCTCGCGCGCGGCAGCCGCGCGACCCCGGGCGGCCCGGCCCGCGGATCCCACGACGAGCACGACCGCCACCGCCATCACCGCGAGGAACGCCCCCGGCAGCGACGCGATGCCGAGCCCGTCGAGCAGCGCGCCGCCCACGAGGGCGCCGCCGCCGATCCCGACGTTGAACGCGGTCGTGTAGAAGGAGCTCGCGGTGTCGCGGAACGACGGGTGCGCGGCGTGCAGCATGCGGGTCTGGAGCAGGGTCGGGATCGCGCCGAACGCGAGGCCCCAGAGGAGGAAGCCGGGGATCGCGACGACCCAGAGGCCGGGCACGAACGCGAGGGCGCTGACGCCCGCCGCCGCCGCCGCGAGCCCCGCGAGCACGCCCAGCTGCGGTCGGCTCGCGAACACGGTGCCGGCGATGAGGAGCCCGACCGCGCCGGCGATCCCGTAGCCGAAGAGCATGGCGCTGAGCTGCTGCTCGGGGATCCCCATCACGCGCGTGACGAACGGGTCGACGTACGTGTAGAAGCCGTAGTGGCCGATCATGATCACCATCGCCGTGAGGCACACGAGGAGCACGCCGCCGAGGCCCTGCCCGGCCATGCGCTGCCGGATCCCGACGCGACCACCCGCGGGCGCGTCGACCGGCGCCTCGCGCTCGGGCCGCCCCACCGCCGGCAGGAAGCGCCAGACCAGCACGATGCCGAGGAGCGTGAGCACCCCGATCCCCGCGAACGCCGCCCGCCAGCCGAACGCCTGCCCGGCCGCGGTGCCGAGCGGCACGCCGAGCACGAACGCGAGGCTTCCGCCGCCGACCGTCAGCGCGACCGCCCGGCCGATGAGCGCGGGCGGCACCAGGTGCGCCGAGTACGCGCCGACGACCGCCCAGAACAGGCCGTGCGCGAGGCCGCCGAGCACGCGCGTCGCGGTGACGAGCTCGAACGTCGGCGCGAGGGCGGTGAGGAGGTTGCTCGTCGCGAAGACCGCGAGCACCCCGAGCAGCAGCGCGTGCCGCGGGACGCGGCGGGTGAGGGCCGCGAGCGGCGCGCTGGAGACGACCACCGCGACCGCGAACACCGAGACGAGCAGGCCCACGCGCGACTCCTCGACGCCGAGGTCGCCGCTCATCTCGCTGAGGAGGCCCGTGGGCAGCATCTCGCTCGTGACGCTGAGGAACACGCACGCGGCGAGCGTGAGGATCCCGACCCAGGGGAAGCGGAAGGACGGGTCGACGCCCGGTGCCGGGCGCCGACGACCGGAGCGCTCGGCGCGCTCGAGGTCGGGCAGGAAGATGGGGGAGGTGTTCGTCATGGAGACCCACAGGACGTCGACGGCGGGAGTGCTCCCGGGGCCGGCGGGATCCGCTCAGCCAGGGAATAGCCTAGACGGATGACCGATCAGGCCACCCCCGCGCGTCCGCCGCACCGCGTCCTCGTCTTCTCCTGCGACGACCGACCGGGCATCGTGCACGCCATCGCGGGCGCGATCGTCGAGGCCGGCGGCGACATCACCGAGTCGCAGCAGTTCTCGAGCGCCGACACGGGCCGGTTCTTCATGCGGCTGCAGATCCAGAGCGCGGCCGACGACGACCGGCTGGCCGACGCGCTGGCCGCCGTGGTCGAGCGGTACGACGCCACGTGGCACCTCGACGAGGTGGGCCGGCCGCTGCGCACGCTCGTGCTGGGATCCACCGCCGAGCACTGCGTCAACGACCTGCTGTTCCGGCAGCGCGCGGGCCAGCTGCCCGTCGAGATCCCGCTGGTGCTCAGCAACCACGGGAGGCTGGCCGATCTCGCGGGCTTCTACGGCGTGCCGTTCGAGCACGTGCCCGTCACCGACGACGCGTCGAAGCGGGCGTTCGAGGAGCGCGTGATCCGCGCGGTCGAGGAGCACGACATCGAGCTGGTGGTGCTCGCGCGCTACATGCAGATCCTCTCCCCCGAGCTCTGCGCGCGCCTCGGCGGCCGGATCATCAACATCCACCACTCCTTCCTGCCCGGCTTCAAGGGCGCGAACCCCTACAAGCAGGCGCACGCGCGGGGCGTCAAGCTCATCGGCGCGACCGCCCACTTCGTCACGAGCGACCTCGACGAGGGCCCGATCGTGGAGCAGAACGTCGTGCGGGTCGACCACTCGCGCAGCGCCCGCGAGCTCATGGCCATCGGCCAGGACGAGGAGTCGCGCACTCTCACGCAGGCCGTGCGCTGGTTCGCGGAGCACCGCGTGCTGCTCGACGGCGCGCGGACGATCATCTTCCGCTGACGCGCCGACCGGGACGCACGCGGCCGGGACACGCCTGGCCCGGACGCCGAGAGGGGCGGGCGCCTCCCGGCACCCGCCCCTCCGCGGTGGTCCTACGTCAGCCGGATCAGCGGCTCACGTAGAGGTACTTCGGCGCGCTGGCCTTCGCCGCGTTGGCGGCGTCGCCCGCGTAGGTCGCGGTCACGGTGTACCGGCCCTTCGCGTACGTCGGCAGCTCCACGCGGCCGGTGCCCGCGGCATCCAGGGCGACCTCGTACGAGTCCGAGCCGACCTTCACGGTGACGGTGCCCGTGGGCGCCGCCTTCGCCTGGCTGTCGACCTTGACCGTGACGACGGCCTTCTGCGCGCTCGTGAGCACGGGCGGCTTGACGCTCAGCGTCACGGTGCTCGCGAGCTTGATCACGACGGCCTCGCTGGTCGCGGTGCCCGAGGGGCCCGTGGCCGGCTTCGCCGTCACGACGACCGTGATCGACTTGCCCGCCACCGACGGCGAGACCTTGTAGGTCGCGCGCGTCTGGCCGGCGAGGGCCTTCCCGTCCGCGTACCACTGGTAGGAGAACTTGAGGCCCTCCTGGTCCCACGTGCCGGGTGACGCCGTGAGCGTCTGGCCGGCGGTGGGCGTGCCGGTGATCACGGGCGGTGCGGTCGCCGCCGGCGCCGGGATCGCGCCCGACTCGACGCGCACGTACGTCGACGACTCGGTGCCGGAGTAGGCGACCCGACCGAGGTACGCGGTCTCGGGCGCGAGCCCGCTCCACGACGCCGTGTACGTGATCGGCTGGCTCTGCACCGCGTCGAGCGGGTTCGGGGACACCGTGAACGCGCCCCCGTCCGTCGACTCGGACAGGTCGAACTGCGTGATGGTGAAGTCCTGCGTCGTCGCGCCCGCGGGGATCGAGAAGACCGACACGACCACGACGTAGTCACCGGCCTCCGGGGTCTCGATGGTCACGGACTCGTCGGCGGACTCCGTCGCCGAGTCGAACTGCTCGACCGGCTTCCCGCCCTCGATGCGGAACACCGAGAGGTCGAGGTCGGCCTTGTCGTCGGCCGAGTCGAGGTCGATCCGGGTCGCCAGCTGGCCGGCGGGGACGGTGGTCGCGTACTGCAGCTCGGCCTTGGCCGGCCCCGTGCCCGAGATGGGCGAGGACGCGTCCTTCGGGTTCGGGTAGACGCGGCCGGCGGTCAGGCCCTCCGCGGCGAGCGCGATCGGCCCGGTGGTGCCGGGCGTCACGGTGACGTCGACGGATCCCGTGATCCCCTTCCCCTGCACCTCGTCCGGTGCGGCGATGGAGACCGGGTTCACCGCGATCGGGCTGCGCACCGTGGTGTCGCCGTCCGTCCAGGTGAGGGATCCGGTGGCGTAGGCGTCGATGTCGGCCGTGGTGCGCGTGAACGCGACCTCGTACGACTTCGTCTGCCCCGCCTCGGTGAACTCGAGCGTCTTCGGGGTCACCTCGGCCGTGACGCCCGCGAGGCCCTGCACGCTCGCCGTGTAGGACCCGGCGCGCGTGGACGTGACCTCGCGCGTCACGGTCTCGGAGCCGGTGAGGGCGCCGATCGCGATGCTCGCCAGGTTGAGCTCCGACGGGTCGACCGGGTCGATGCCCGACGCGTAGCCGGTGGCCGCGAGGTACGCGAGCCAGTCGGCGCGGTCGTTGAGGTACAGCAGGCCGGGGTCGAGGTACCGGCGCGCGTCGACGTGGCCGGCGCCCTGGGTGAAGGGATCCGTGACCTTGCCGCCGTCCTCGTCCACCGTGTCGTACGCGGTGGTCATCATCGCCGACTTGATCTCGGCGGGCGTCGCCTTCGGGTGCTCGCCGAGGTACAGCAGCGCGAGGCCGGCCACGTGCGGGGCCGCCATCGAGGTGCCGGAGAGGAGCGCGAACGTCGGCTCCTCTCCCTCGGCGTTGTTCGTCGCGGCGATGATCGAGACGCCGGGCGCGGTGACGTCGGGCTTCAGGATGTCGCTGCCGTCCGCGAGCACCGGGCCGCGCGAGCTGAAGCCCGCGACCTGGGGCGTCGGGGCGGAGACGCCCGTCGTGTTGTCGGGCACCAGCGTGACGGTCGCGCCGGGCGTCGCCGCGTAGGCGGAGACGGCCGCGTAGACGTCCGCGTCGAGGTGGACGGTCGGCACGGAGTGCGTGTCGGCGTCGACCGAGTTCGGAGTCGGGTTGACCAGCACCATGCCGATGCCGCCCGCGCGCTCGACCTCGGCCGACTTCGCGACCCGGTCGAACGTGCCGCGCTCGCACAGCACGATCTTCCCTGCGGCCTTCGCGGGATCCAGCGCGCCGGGCCCGCAGAGGGCCGGCGTGGTGGCGCCGGCCGCGGCGACGGAGGCCGCCGTGACGAACGAGCCCGTGACGGGCTTCGTGACCGTGATCGACGAGCCCGCGAAGGCCTGCCCGTCGCCGAGCTGCGCCGTGGCCTCGAAGTTGCCCGCGACCGTGCTCGCGGCGACCGTGGTGATCCACGGCGACGCGTTGTCGAGGGTCGAGGCGTCGGGGCCGGAGTTGCCCGCGGAGGCCGACACGAAGATGCCCGCGCTGGCCGCGCCGAGGAACGCGCTGTCGGTCGCGGAGAACGTGGTCTGCGCGGATCCGCCGCCGATGGAGTAGTTGATGACGTCGACGCCGTCCTTCGTCGCCTGCTCGATGGCCGCGACGAGGTCGGCACCGGCGCAGCCGTCGTCCGTCTGCACGGCGGGGTCGGGACCCGACCAGCAGACCTTGTACGCCGCGATCTTGGCGGCGGGCGCGACGCCCGAGATCTCCCCGAGGTCGTTGCCGTCGATGGTGGCCGTCACGCCCGCCTCGCCGGCGGCGGTGGAGGCGGTGTGCGAGCCGTGGCCGTCGCCGTCGCGCGGGGAGACGTACTCGCCCGTCGCCGCGGTGCCGATGTTCTTCTGGCCGAAGCCCGTCACGAAGTAGCGCGCGCCCACGATCTTGGTGGAGCAGTCGGCCGCCGTGAACTGCTCGCCGGTCTGGCAGGCACCCCGGAAGGTGGTGCCGTCGCCCTTGGCGTACGCGATCGCGGATCCGTCGCGGTACGGCTCGGCGCCCGCCGTCGTGCCGAGCGGCTCGCCCGCGAACGCGGGGTTCTCGGGGGCGATGCCGGTGTCGATGACGCCGATGACGGCGCCCTCGCCCGCCTTCTCCTGACCGCCCGTCTTGGCCCAGACGCCGTCGGCGCCCGAGAGCCCGAGGAAGTCGGCCGCCGGGGTGGACGTGGGGTGGTAGATCCGGTCGGGCTCCACGGAGGCGACCTCCCGGTCGCCGGAGAGCTTCGACGCCTGCTCGGCCGTGAGGTCGGCGGAGAAGCCGTTGACCGTGAGGGAGTAGGAGTACTCGATGTCGGCGCCGACGCTGGCGGCCACATCCTCCTGCTGGTCGCGGAGGTAGTCGGTGTACGCGACGACCGGGCCGGCCTTCGCGTCGAGCTGCGCGCCCGACCGGGCCTGGGTCGCGGGGAGCCCGTCGACCCCGCCCTGGTAGGTCGCGGCGGCGTCGTCCGCGAGGGTGACGATGTAGCGGCCGTCCTCGAGCGCCGATGCCGGCGTCGCCACGGTAGGCGCAGGGGCGGCCATGGCCCCTGCTGCTCCGAACGTGACGAGGCCGGCGGCGACGAGGGCGGTGGCGGCGACGGAGGCCGTCGCCCTACGCAGGGATGATGCGCGGTCGGACTCCGAGCGGAGCCGGGGGGAGCGTGGGATCACGAACACGTCCTTCAGATGGGGATGAGTGGCCCGCGCGCACCCCTTGCGACACGCGCGAATTCTCAACATACCCCGGGTATTCGCCCTGAGAACGGATCGGTGTTACCGCCGTGTAACAGTTGCGGCCGGTGGCGGATCCCCACCAGGACGGCCATCCCGCTGCGACCTCGGGCCGCCCGCCGCATCGGCCCACCGCCTTCCGCACGGATGCCTTTCAGGCACGGCCACCCCATCTCGTGTAGGGGTCGGATGCCGCGCGCACGACGGAGGGCGGGTGCCATCCGGCACCCGCCCTCCTGTGGTCGCTCGCGCGATCAGCGCGATCCGCGCGGCTCGCGCGATCAGCGCACGACGATCCTCTGCGCGCGGCTCGAGCCCCCGCCGACGAGGTCGTCGCCCGCGTACGACGCCTGCACCGTGCGGCTCCCCGGTGCGATGCCCGTGAGGTCCGCGCACCCGTCGCCCGAGCCGTCGAGGGGCACGTCGTGCTCCACGCCGTCCACGGTCACCCGCACCACCCCGGTGGCGGCCTGCTTCGCGGCCGACGTCACCGACACCTGCACGTGCACGCTCCCGCTCGCCGCGCCCCGCGGGTGCGTCGCCTGCAGGTGCACCGTCGCGACGTCCCGCGCGGTGATGGTCGGGCTCGTGGCGACGCCCGTCTGCCCGTCGGATGCGGTGGCCGTCACCTGGGCGGCGAGCGCCGTGCCCGCGACCGCCGAGGTCACGCGGAAGGTGGATCCCGTCGCCCCGGCGATCGGCGTGCCGTTGGACAGCCACTGCGTGGCCAGCGTGACGCCCTGCGGCGTCCACGCCCCCGTCGACGCCGTCAGCGTCCGCCCGACGTCGGGAGTGCCGCTGACCACGGGCGGCGCGCTCGACACGGGCGCGGCCGCCGCGGCCGGAGTCGTGACGTCGACCAGCGTCGTGGCGTCGGATCCCGCGTAGGACACCAGCCCGACGTAGTGCGCCCCCGCGTCGAGGCCCGACCACGACGCGCTGTACGTCGCCTTCCGTCCCGTCGTGACGGGCAGCTGCCGGGGCGTCACCCCGAAGGACCCCTGGCCGCCCGACGCGGTCACGTCGTAGCGGGTCAGGTCGACGTCCACCTGCTCTGCCGGCGCCGCGACCGACTCCGTGGCCACCGACACGACGTACTGGCCCGCCGGGGCGTCCGGCACGACGATGCGCTCCGCGGCGGACGTGTTCGCCTCCAGGTCCAGCAGCGTGCGCGACCCGTCGGCGGCGACGCTCTCGAGCTGCATGGTCAGGTCGGATGCGCCGTCCCGCGGGGTCGCGTCGAGGACGAGCCCCTTCTCCCCCGCCGCGACGGTGATCGGCAGCGCGAACTGCTGCTCCGCCGCCATGGTCGCGGTGGGGCCCGACGGCGGGTCGGAGGGGTCGTGGAGCACGTGCCCCGCCGCCAGCCCCGCGGCCGTGAGGCCGATCCTGCCCGTGACGCCGGCGTCCACGGACACCGCCGCCTTCCCTGTGGTCCCGCTGCCCGACACCGACGCCGGCGCGTCGACCGCCTCCGGATGCACGGCCATCGGGCTGCGGACGGTGCCGCCGGGACCGGTCCAGGTGAGCGACCCGGTCGTCCAGCCGCCCGTCGGGACCCCGGCCTTCGCCGTGATGCGCACCTGGAAGGAGCGCGTCTGACCCGCCGCCGTGAAGGTCAGCTTCGCCGGGCTGATCCGCACGTCGGCACCGTCCACCCCCTGCACGGACGAGGTCCAGGTGCCCGCCGACTGCGAGGTCACGGTCCGCGTCACGGTCGTGCTCCCGATGAGCTTCCCGACCGCGATGCTCGGCAGGTTCAGCTGCGACACCGGCACCGCCGCCGCGGGATGCGGCAGCTCCAGGCCGGTCTGCGCGGCGTACCCCGCCCAGTCCTCCGGTCCGCTCGGGTACACGAGGCCCGGGTGCAGGAAGCGCGCCGGCGCGATCTGCCCGGCGCCCTGCGCGAAGGGATCCGCGGTGGCCTTCCCCTGGACGTCGAGGGTGTCCGTCGCCGTGGTCATCATCGCGGACTTGATCTCCGACGGCGACGCCTTCGGGTGCACGCCGAGGTAGTCGAGCGCGAACCCGGCGATGTGCGGCGAGGACATCGAGGTCCCCGACAGCGTGGCGAAGCCCGGCTTCCCGGAGATGTCCGCGTACGCGGCGGGGATGCCGACGCCCGGCGCCGTGATGTCGGGCTTGATGATGTCCGAGCCGTCCGCCGTCTCGGGTCCGCGGGAGCTGAACCCGGCGACCTGCGGCGCCGGCTTCTCGACGCCCGTCGTGTTGCCGGGCGTGAGGGTCGCGGTGGCGCCGGCCTTCGCGGCGTACGCGACGACCGCGGGACGCGCGTCGACGTCGAGGTGGACGGTCGGCACCGAGTGCGTGTCGAGGTCCTGGGAGGTCGCCGTCGTGTTCGTCAGGACCATCCCGATCCCGCCGGCCCGGAGGACCTCGGCGCTCTTGGCCACGCGGGCGCTGCCGCCGCGGTCGCACTGAACGATGCGTCCCTTCGTCTTGGCCGGGTCGAGAGTGCCCGTCCCGCACAGCTCGGGCTTCGCGGCGCCCGCGAGGCCCACCGCCGAAGCGCGGACGAACGGGCCGGAGACCTTCGTGGGGATCGTGACGGATGCGCCCGCGAACTGCTGCCCGGATCCGAGCGTCAGCGTCGCGGAGTAGTTGGCCGGGACGCTGCTCGCGGCGACCGTGGTGATCCACGGGTCCAGGTTCGACACCGAGCCCGCCGCGGACCCCTCGTTCCCCGCGGCCGCGGCCACGAAGACCCCGGCGCTCGCCGCCCCCAGCAGGGCGCGCTGCTCGAAGTCCGGGGACTTCCCGCTCCCACCCAGCGACATGTTGATCACGTCGGCGCCGTCGGCCGTCGCCTGGTCGATGGCCGCGACGATGTCGGAGATGACGCAGCCGTCGTCGGTCTCCTTCGTCAGGTCGGGTCCGGCCCAGCAGACCTTGTACGCGGCGATCTTCGCCGCGGGCGCGATGCCGGCGATGGTGTCGAGGGTCCTGCCCTGGATCACGGCGGTGACGCCCGCGTCCCCTGCCGCGGTGCCCGCCGTGTGGGATCCGTGGCCCTCCGTGTCGCGCGTGGACCTCTTCTCCTGCGGCCCCAGGGGCTGACCGCTCGCGTCGCGTCCGGCGACGAAGGAGCGCGCGCCCACGATCTTCGTGGAGCAGTCGGACGCCGCGAACCCGTCGCCCGTCTCGCACGTCCCGTGGAACACGCTCCCGTCTGCCTTGCGGAACGCGATGCCCGTGCCATCGAGGTACGGCTCGCTCCCGGGCGTCGTCCCGAGGGGCGATCCCGCAAACGACGCGTTGTCCGGGGCGATGCCCGTGTCGATGTCGGCGAGGACGGTCCCCGCACCGGCGCGGTCGGCCCCGCCGACGGCGTCCCAGAGGCCCCCGCTCTGCTCGAGCCCCAGGAAGCGCGAGTCGGGGTTCGACTGCGGGTGCACGGTCTGGTCGCGCTCGACGCTCAGCACGTCGGCGGACCGGCCGAGCGCGCGGACCTGCTCGGCGGTGAGCTCGGCCGAGAAGCCGTTCGTGGTGAGGGAGTACTCGTGCGTCGGCGTCACGCCGGCCGCGTCGGCGACCGAGCGATGCGCCGCGGCGAGGTGGTCGGCGTAGCGCTCGACGGCGTCCGACTGCGCGTCGAGACGGGCCCCGGCGTCGACCTTGGTGCGGGCGAGCCCGTCGAGGGTCCCGTCGTAGGTCGCGGCCGGCTGCTCCTTGAGCGTGACGAGGTAGTGGCCGTCCGTCGCGTCGAGCGGCACGGCCGCGTGCGGCAGGGCGGCCGCATCGGCCGCGGAGCCTCCGGCGGCGACGAGCGCGAACGCGAGGGCGCAGGCGGCAAGGGGATGTCCGGCGCGGAGCCGGCGCCTCCCGTCCGGCGGGAGCGGGTCTCGATGGATGGGCATGGCTGTTCCCTCCTGTCGCCGGCGTCTGCCGGCTGGTGGATCCGCGGGGCACGAGATGCGCAGGACGGCACGAGGCCCCTCGCGGAACCGCGTCATCGACGCGATGGGCAGAACCGTAGGGAGGAAGCGACGGCGCCCGTCTGCCCTCTGCACACGCCAGGGGCGGTCCGTACGCAGAGAGGCCCCGCCCCCGGATCGGGGGCGGGGCCTCTCGGCGTGCGGCGGCGTCGCCAGACGCCCGCGGGATCAGGCCAGGCGCGTCTGCAGGTTGTCCGCGAGCGACGCGAGGAACTCCTCGGTCGTCTGGTACGGCTGGTCGGGTCCGACGAGGAGCGCGAGGTCCTTCGTCATCTTGCCGCTCTCGACCGTCGTGATGACGACGTCCTCGAGGGTGTCCGCGAAGGTCTTCAGCGCGTCGTTGCCGTCGAGCTTGGCGCGGTGCGCGAGGCCACGGGTCCAGGCGTAGATGGACGCGATCGGGTTCGTCGACGTGGGCTTGCCCTGCTGGTGCTGGCGGTAGTGGCGCGTGACGGTGCCGTGCGCGGCCTCCGCCTCGACGACCTTGCCGTCGGGCGTGGTGAGCACGCTCGTCATGAGGCCGAGCGAGCCGAAGCCCTGCGCGACGGTGTCGGACTGCACGTCGCCGTCGTAGTTCTTGCAGGCCCAGACGTAGCCGCCCTCCCACTTGAGCGAGGCGGCGACCATGTCGTCGATGAGGCGGTGCTCGTACGTGAGGCCGGCGGCGGCGAACTGGTCGGCGTACTCGGCCTCGAAGACCTCCTGGAACAGGTCCTTGAAGCGGCCGTCGTAGGCCTTGAGGATCGTGTTCTTCGTGGAGAGGTACACGGGGTAGTTCCGGGCGAGGCCGTACGAGAGCGACGCGCGCGCGAAGTCGCGGATCGAGTCGTCGAGGTTGTACATGCCCATGGCGACGCCGGATCCGGGGCTCTGGAACACCTCGAACTGCTGCGGCTCGGAGCCGTCCTTGGGCGTGAAGGTCATCGTGAGCGTGCCCTCGCCCTCGAAGCGGAAGTCGGTGGCGCGGTACTGGTCGCCGAACGCGTGGCGGCCGACGATGATCGGCTTGTTCCAGCCGGGCACGAGGCGCGGGATGTTGCTGATGATGATGGGCTCGCGGAAGATCGTGCCGCCCAGGATGTTGCGGATGGTGCCGTTCGGCGAGCGCCACATCTTCTTCAGGCCGAACTCCTCGACGCGCGCCTCGTCGGGCGTGATGGTCGCGCACTTGACGCCGACGCCGTGCTTCTTGATGGCGTTCGCCGCGTCGATCGTGATCTGGTCGTCGGTCTCGTCGCGCTTCTCGATGCCCAGGTCGTAGTACTCGAGGTCGATGTCGAGGTACGGGTGGATGAGCGTGTCCTTGATGGACTGCCAGATGATGCGCGTCATCTCGTCGCCGTCGAGCTCGACGACGGTCCCCTCTACCTTGATCTTCTCCACGAAGTCCTCCTCATGCTCGTCGGTCGCCTCCGTGCGCGTCTCCGTCGGCGCGCGCCGGGTCCGGCTCGTCGCCGGTGGATCCGTGGGCCAGCCTACCCGGCGGGCCCTGTCTCTCGACATCGAGACATCGGCGGGTCCGGGTCGCATCCGCGCCCCGGCGCCGCGCCCCGACGCCGCCTCGGACCTGCCCGGCGCACCTGGCCCGACGGAGGCCCGCCCGATACCCTGTGCCCATGAGCGACATGACACTCGAAGAGCTGAGCGCCCGCACGATCGTGGCGGCCAACACGCTGACGCTCAAGCCGGGCCAGGAGGCCTTCGTCGCCCCCGTGTCGCACTCCATCGCCGAGGCCTACGTCAACCCGACCACCGCATGGCCGCGCGTGGTCCTGGAGGACGACGAGGTCGTCGGGTTCATCATGGGCAACTTCGACCCCGAGGCCCACGAGGAGATCTTCCGCAGCTGCATCTGGCGCATCAACGTCGACGCCGATGCGCAGGGCCACGGCGTGGGCCGGTTCGCGGTGCTCGCGCTCGCGGACGAGGCGCGCTCGCGCGGCTTCGACCGGCTCACCGTCGTGTGGGAGCCGGGTGAGGACGGACCGGAGGAGTTCTTCACCCACGTCGGCTTCGAGGTCATCGGCGAGACCCAGTACGGCGAGGCCATCGGCGCGCTGGCGCTCTAGCGCGTGGCCGTCTTCGCCACCCCGGGCGAGTTCACCGACCGCGTGCTCGAGGTCGTCGCCGAGATCCCGTCGGGCCGCGTCATGACGTACGGCGACGTCGCCGCCGTCTTCGGCCGACGCGGTGCCCGAGCGGTCGGCATGGTGCTGCGCTACCACGGCGCCGGGCTGCCCTGGTGGCGCGTGCTCCGGGCCGGCGGGCACCCGCCGACCGGGCTCGCCGACGAGGCCCGTCCCCGCTACGAGGCCGAGGGCACGCCGCTGGTCGACGCCCCCACCGACGCGGGCTATCGCGTCGACCTCGAGGCGGCACGCTGGTTCCCGTGATTCGCTGACCGCTCGCCGCTCGCCTCGTGGCCGCCGTCCCCCTGGCGGCCGAGCGCAGGTCATGCTGCGGGACCAGGGTCGGGGCCTCGCGGCCGATGCGCGGCGGGCGCGGCCCCGCTGGACTGGGAGCATGCCCCGTCGCCCGTCCGCCCGCTCCCTCGCCGCCGCCCCGCTCACGATCCTCGTCGTCCTGATCCTCACCGGCTGCGGCGCCGCGAGCACCGTCGGCGGGATGACCACGCCCGCGGATGCGCGCGTCTACGCCACGGCGGCGGACGCCGACGGACGCATCCCGACGTGGATCCCCGCGGACGCGACCGACATCCGCATCAAGACCTCGCTACGGGGCGAGGGCGCGATCCTCGGGTTCCGCTCCGCGACGCCGGCGGACCGGCTGGGCTGCGACGCCGCGCCCGCCGACGCTCCCCCACCGACCGTGCAGGACACCTGGTGGCCGGATCCGTCCCCCGCCGCGGCCATGGCGTGCGGCGACGGCTGGCTGGCCGCCGCGGACGGCGACGCCGTGCACGCGTGGCTGCCCGCGGGCTCCCCCGCGCTCGACCTCTGACGGCACGGTGTCCGGACGCGGCGCGGCCCGACGCCTCCCCGCGGGGAGGCGCCGGGCCGTGACCGCGCGCCGAAGCTAGACCAGCGACTCCCGCCACGCCGCGTGCAGCTGCGAGAACCGGCCGGTGCCCTGGATGAGCGACTCCGGCGTCCCGTCCTCGACGATGCGCCCCTGCTCCATCACGAGCACGCGGTCCGCGATCGCGACGGTCGAGAGCCGGTGCGCGATGATGATCGCCGTCCGGTCCGCGAGCAGCGTGGTGAGGCCCTGCTGCACGAGCCGCTCGCTCGGGATGTCGAGCGAGCTCGTCGCCTCGTCGAGGATCAGCACCGCCGGGTCCGCGAGGAACGCGCGCGCGAACGAGATCAGCTGACGCTGACCCGCAGACACCCGGCCCCCGCGCTTGTTCACGTCGGTGTCGTAGCCATCGGGCAGCGACTCGATGAACGTGTGCGCCCCCACGGCCTCCGCGGCCGCCTGGATCTCGCCCCGGGTCGCGTCCGGCTTGCCGATCGCGATGTTGTCGGCGACGGATCCGGAGAAGAGGTAGGCCTCCTGCGTCACCATGACGATGGCGCGCCGGAGGTCCTTCGGGTGCAGGTCGCGGAGGTCGATCCCGTCGAGCGCCACGCGGCCGCCGGACGGGTCGTAGAACCGGGAGATCAGCTTCGCGAGCGTCGTCTTGCCCGCCCCGGTGGATCCCACGAGCGCGATGGTCTGCCCCGCCGGCATGTCGAGGTCGAAGCGCGGCAGGATCGTCTTGCCCTTCCCGTAGCCGAACTCGACGCCCTCGAAGGAGACGTGACCGGTGGACTCCCACAGGTCGACCGGCGTCACGGGATCCGGCACGCTCGGCTCCTCCTCGAGCACGCCCGAGATCTTCTCGAGCGCGGCCGAGGCCGACTGGTAGCTGTTGTAGAACATCGCCATGTCCTGCGCCGGCCCGAAGAACTGCCGCGTGTAGAGCACCACCGCGAGCAGCGCGCCGATGCCGAGCTGCCCGTCCGCGACGCGCAGGCCGCCCACCAGGAGCACCACGGCGACCGTGACGTTGCCGATGAGGATGAGGCCCGGGTCGAAGATGCCGAAGACCTGGATCACGCGCATGTTGGTGTCGCGGTACCCCTCGACGTGCTCGGAGAACTCCTCCGCGTTGCGCTTCTCCTTGCGGAACGCCTTCACCGCGCGGATGCCCGTCATGGTCTCGACGAAGTGCACGATCAGCCGCGCGGACTTCACGCGGGTCTGGCGGAACAGCGCCTGCGACTTCACGGCGAACCAGAGGCTCAGGAAGAACAGCGGCACGAGCGCCGCGAGCAGCACGAGGCCGGAGACCCAGTCGAACGAGAACAGCGCGATCGCGGTGAACGCCATGTAGAGCGCGCCCTGCACGAGCTGGTTGATGCCGCCGTTGAGGAGCTCCCGGATCGAGTCGAGGTCGCTCGTCTGGCGGGAGATGATCCGGCCGGACGTGTACGTCTCGTGGAACTCCAGGCTCAGCTTCTGCGTGTGCAGGAACATGCGCTTGCGGAGGTCGAGCAGGATCTCCTGCGCGATGCGCGCGGACATCACCTGGTACTTCGCCACCAGCACGGCGCCCGTGACCGCGACCAGGACGTACGCCCCGATGACGAGCGCGAGCATCGTGGGGTCGCCCGTGCCCAGCAGCGACGGCAGCGCACGGTCGAGCCCGACGCCGATGAGGGCGGGGCCCGCGACGTTCGCGGCGGTGGCCACGAGGATCGTCGCGGCCGTGAGGATCAGCGTCCGCTTGACCGGCTGGATGGTGCTGACGAGCAGCCTGGTCGAGCGACGGCGGATCTGCTTGCTCTCCTCGCGGGAGAAGTCGTCGCGCTCCTCGCCGGTGACTCCGGTGACGCTCATGCGCCCACCTCCTCGCGCACGGTGTTCCCTTCCACGTCCAGGCTCGAGATGACGAACCGGTAGTGCTCGCTCGTGGCGAGCAGGTCGGAGTGCCGGCCGACCGCGGTGATGCGGCCGTCCTGCATGAGCGCCACCCGGTCCGCGAGCATCACGGTCGAGGGGCGGTGCGCGACGATCAGCGCGGTGGTGGAGGCGAGCACGCGGCGCAGCGCCGCCTCGACGAGCGCCTCCGTGTCGACGTCGAGCGCCGACAGCGGGTCGTCGAGGACGAGCACGTCGGGTGCCGCGGCGACCGCGCGCGCGAGGGCGAGCCGCTGCCGCTGCCCGCCGGACAGGCTGAGCCCCTCCTCGCCGACGGTCGTGTCGACGCCGTCGGGCAGGTCGCGCACGAAGCCGGCCTGCGCGATGTCGAGCGCCTCCTGCAGCACGCGCTCCGCCTCGGGGCCGCCGTCGGCGAGGTCGGGGCGGCCGAGCAGCACGTTGTCGCGGACGCTGGAGGAGAACAGCGTCGCGTCCTCGAAGGCCATGGCGATCCGGCTCCGCAGCTCCTCGAGGCCCAGGTCGCGGATGTCCACGCCGTCCAGCTCGATGCTCCCGCCGGTGACGTCGTAGAGCCGGGTCGTGAGCGCCGTGAGCGTGGACTTGCCGCAGCCGGTGACGCCGACGAGCGCCATGGTCTCCCCGGGCTGCAGGTCGAGGTCGACGCCGTCGATGAGGTCGGCCTGGTCGGCGGCCGCGTCCTGGTAGCGGAAGCGGGCGCCCCGGAAGACGAGGTGGCCGCGGGGCTCCCGGATCCGCACGGGGTCCGCGGGATCCGTGATCACGTCCTCCTCGTCCATCACCTCGAAGTAGCGGTCGATGGCCGTCCGCGCGTCGAAGGTCATCGACAGCAGGAAGCCCACCGACTCGATCGGCCACCGCAGCACCGCGGCGGTCGCGAAGAAGGCCACGAGGTCGCCCACCGAGATCTGCCCGCCGGCCGCCAGCAGCACGCCGCCGAGCAGAGCGAGTGCGAAGGTCAGGTCGGGCACCAGCAGCAGCCAGAGCCAGATGCCGGCGATGGCCTTCGCCTTCTTGATCTCCGTGCCGCGCAGCTCCTCCGCCTGCTCGGCGAACGCGTCGTGCATGTGCTTGCCGCGCCCGAACGCCTTCAGCACGCGGATCCCGTGCACCGACTGCTCGACGCTCGTGGCGAGGTCGCCGGACTGGTCCTGGCTGAGACGCGCCACGGACGAGTACTTCTGCTCGAAGAGGTAGCCGTAGACCCACAGCGGGATCGAGCACACGAGGAAGCCGAGGCCGAGGCGCCAGTCGATGGAGACCAGGAAGCCGATGCCCACCAGGATCGTGAGGATGTTGACGATGAACAGCACGAGGCCGAACGCCATCCAGCGGCGGATGAGGTTCAGGTCGCTGACCATGCGCGACAGCAGCTGGCCGCTCTGCCACCGGTCGTGGAACGCCACGGGCAGCCGCTGCAGCTTCCTGTAGAACGCGTTCCGCATGTCCGCCTCCATGAGCGTGCCGGGCTTCAGCACGAACCAGCGGCGGAGCGCGATCATGGCGGCCTCGAGGATCCCGAGGCCGAGGATGAGGAGCACCGCGGGCGCCACGGCGGCCGAGTCGCCGTCGCCGAGCGGGCCGTCCACGAGGCCGCGGAGGATCTGCGGGATGACGAGCGACAGCAGCGAGCCGACGAGCGCGACCACCATGCCCGCGATGATGCTGGGCATGGCGGGCCGGGCGAACGGCAGCAGCCGCATGAGCACGGCGATGGTGCCGGGCCGAGGGCCGTGCCGCTCGGACGGCGCCTGGTCGGACGATGCGGGCGGTGAGGTGGACACGTGTCATTCCTTCTGTGATCGGCCGATGCGCGGCCGGGAGTGCGGGGCGACCGCGCGCGTCAGCACGCGCACAGCGGAGAATTGGGGGTGGATGGATCTCGGGGCGGGCCGAGCAGCCGCCCGGCGAGACGTGAGCGGTGGAGCAGACCGGGGATCCGGTCGGGCGCCGCGGGTACGAAAGGCGATCCGCATGCAGACGCGGACGGTCGGTGAGCCCGAGCCGCGCGTCCGAGCCGACCGCTCCCGCTCGCCCGCCGCGCGCCCGACGTCGGGGCGCCGACCGGGGAGGTCAGCTTGCGGCGCGGGAGGCCGGGGACGCGGTCACGGCCGCCTCGTCGATCCGGTGCGAGACGGTGCGTGCGTATGTCGTCGATGTCGTGGTCATGACACCCTCCCTGGCTGCGTATGCGATTCACGTGTGGGCCGCACCGGACGACCACGTGAATGGCAGCCCCAGGCAGCCTTCCAGGATATGGACCAGCAGCCGGACGCACAAGAGCCCGGCCCGCATCCGAGGATGCGGGCCGGGCTCGAGCGGTGCGGTGCTGACGCGTCCCGCGCTGCGGACGCGCGGGACGAGGACGTCAGCCGATGCGGACCGACAGGCAGGTGACGCAGCCCTCGAGCTTCTCGAACTCGCTGATGTCGACGGCGACGACCTCGTAGCCCAGACCGCGGAGCAGGTCAGCCGTGCGAGGAGCGGCGGCCGACAGCAGCAGGGTGTCGTCGTCGAGCGCGACGACGGCCACGCCCTCCGCCTCCGGGACGGGGAGGAAGGACGGGAACAGCCGCGGCGCGTCGACCAGCGGCTCGTACCCGATGACCGTGCCGTCCGGCAGTGCCGTGACCTGCGACTTGAGGTGCAAGGTCCGGCTGACGGGGACGCCGACCACGGCGTATCCGAGGGGCCGGGCGATCTCGCGCAGCCGCTGGATCCCCGCCGCGTTGGTCCGGCTGCTCGCACCGACGTAGAGCGTGCGCCCGACCTCCAGCACGTCACCACCGTCGAGGGTCGCGGGCAGGTCGATGGACGTCACCGACAGGTCCATGTCCTCGAGCGCACGCTCGACGCCGGTGCGCTCCCCGCGGCGCGAGTCCGCCCCGGACGTGAGCAGGACGGCTGTGGTGCCGAGGACGAGCACGGCGTCCTCCACGAACACGGAGTCCGGGTGGTCGTCGGCCGGCGGCACCTCGCGGGTCGACCATCCGCGCTCCTCGAGCGCGAGCACGTAGCGCTCCCACTGCTGGTCCGCGAGCTCGGCATCCACGGGCCGGCGGTCCAGGTGCGTCAGCTCGCCTTCGGCGAGCCGCGATGACGGGATCCGAACGAGGGCGATGCGCTCCCGCTCGACCTCCCCGTCCCCCGCGGCGACGAGTCGGGCCCAGAGCCGACGGCCCAGGAGGATGGACGCCAGCGCGACGCCGAGGATGAACATCAGGTTGAGGCCGAGGAGCGTCTCGAGCAGCGGGCCGACGATGTCGCCGCTGACGGTGGCGCCCTGCCCCAGGGCGCCGACGAGGCTCCCGGCGAGCGCGCCGACCACCGCCGCAGCGACGGATCCGAGGATCGACGTCCACAGCCGCCGGTGCATGCCCACCCCCGCGAGTGCGGCGAGGAGGACGAAGGCGACGAGCGTGTGCACCGTCCAGTAGTCCAGGAGCGTCACCAGCACGGCAGCGCTCGGCTGGTTGGAGCTGAAGAGCGTCAGGACGCTGAAGAGCAGGCCGATGATGGCCGAGACGCCCGCGGACACGAGGGCCGCGGAGAGCGCCCTGCCGAGGGGAGCGTTCGACATCCCTGTGCGCGGTGAACGCACCGCCGATGGGCGGACGCCGGCGGACGTCGCTCGAGTGGTCGACGGTCCACCGTCAGCGGAGTCGACGGGCTGGCCGGGTGTGCGGTCGTTCTCGCGGGATTCGGTCACGAACCACGACGATAACGGCAGCCCTTATGACCGGCATGTGAGCGGGCTGACAGGCACGCGCCCCGAGCGACGGGGGTAGCTCGCGTGTTAACGCAGGAAGGCCCGCCGCACGATGTGCGACGGGCCTCCCCGATCATTCTCAAGTTAAGTCCGGCGGTGTCCTACTCTCCCACAGGGTCCCCCCTGCAGTACCATCGGCGCTGAGAGTCTTAGCTTCCGGGTTCGGAATGTGACCGGGCGTTTCCCTCTCGCTATGGCCGCCGAAACACCCCATACACACCCCCAACGAGGGCATGAAATCTGTGATGAATCGACCAGTCAAGCTGGTTGTTCAATTAGCACCCGACCGTATATCGGGAACCACATAGTGGACGCAAGCAAAGTGTTTTCAAGATATCGGCTTATTAGTACAGGTCAGCTCCACGAGTCTTTAGTCCTCGCTTCCACATCCTGCCTATCAACCCGGTAGTCTAGCCGGGAGCCTTCACCCTGAAAGGGATGGAAATCTCATCTCGAAGCCGGCTTCCCGCTTAGATGCTTTCAGCGGTTATCCGTTCCGAACGTAGCTAATCAGCGGTGCTCCTGGCGGAACAACTGACACACCAGAGGTTCGTCCATCCCGGTCCTCTCGTACTAGGGATAGATCTTCTCAAATTTCCTACGCGCGCAGCGGATAGGGACCGAACTGTCTCACGACGTTCTAAACCCAGCTCGCGTACCGCTTTAATGGGCGAACAGCCCAACCCTTGGGACCTACTCCAGCCCCAGGATGCGACGAGCCGACATCGAGGTGCCAAACCATGCCGTCGATATGGACTCTTGGGCAAGATCAGCCTGTTATCCCCGAGGTACCTTTTATCCGTTGAGCGACAGCGCTTCCACAAGCCACTGCCGGATCACTAGTCCCGACTTTCGTCCCTGCTCGACTTGTCAGTCTCACAGTCAAGCTCCCTTGTGCACTTACACTCGACACCTGATTACCAACCAGGTTGAGGGAACCTTTGGGCGCCTCCGTTACTCTTTAGGAGGCAACCGCCCCAGTTAAACTACCCACCAGGCACTGTCCCTGAACCGGATTACGGTTCGAAGTTAGATATCCAGAGTGACCAGAGTGGTATTTCAACAATGACTCCACCCGAACTAGCGTCCGAGCTTCACAGTCTCCCACCTATCCTACACAAGCCACACCGAACACCAATACCAAGCTGTAGTAAAGGTCACGGGGTCTTTCCGTCCTGCTGCGCGTAACGAGCATCTTTACTCGTAGTGCAATTTCGCCGAGTTCGCGGTTGAGACAGCTGGGAAGTCGTTACGCCATTCGTGCAGGTCGGAACTTACCCGACAAGGAATTTCGCTACCTTAGGATGGTTATAGTTACCACCGCCGTTTACTGGGGCTTAAATTCTCAGCTTCGCACTTGCGTGCTAACCGTTCCTCTTAACCTTCCAGCACCGGGCAGGCGTCAGTCCGTATACATCGTCTTGCGACTTAGCACGGACCTGTGTTTTTAGTAAACAGTCGCTTCCCACTGGTCTCTGCGGCCTTCAAACGCTTCAGGAGTAAATCCCTACACGCCTCAGGCCCCCCTTCTCCCGAAGTTACGGGGGCATTTTGCCGAGTTCCTTAACCACGATTCTCTCGATCTCCTTAGTATTCTCTACCTGACCACCTGAGTCGGTTTGGGGTACGGGCGATTGGAACCTCGCGTCGATGCTTTTCTCGGCAGCATAGGATCACTGATTTCGTCCGTGAGGACTACCCATCGGGTCTCAGGCTACATAGAAGACGGATTTGCCTATCTTCTGCCCTACATCCTTAGACCGGGACAACCATCGCCCGGCTCAGCTACCTTCCTGCGTCACACCTGTTAATACGCTAAACGCCCCAGCGTAGGGTCGTGTGCTAGGCCAAGACCGTCACCCCGAAGGGATCGAATCAAGGATTCAGACACTTAGCATTACTGGATTGTCTTGGGCGGTTCTTCATCGGTACGGGAATATCAACCCGTTGTCCATCGACTACGCCTGTCGGCCTCGCCTTAGGTCCCGACTTACCCAGGGCGGATTAGCCTGGCCCTGGAACCCTTGGTCTTTCGGAGGACGGGTTTCTCACCCGTCTTTCGCTACTCATGCCTGCATTCTCACTCGTGTGGCCTCCACGGCTGGTTCACACCGCCGCTTCGCTGGCCACACGACGCTCTCCTACCCATCCATACGGCTGGACCACGAAGGCCTGCCTATAATATAAATGCCACAACTTCGGTGGCGTGCTTGAGCCCCGTTACATTGTCGGCGCGGAATCACTTGACCAGTGAGCTATTACGCACTCTTTCAAGGGTGGCTGCTTCTAAGCCAACCTCCTGGTTGTCTATGCAACTCCACATCCTTTCCCACTTAGCACGCGCTTAGGGACCTTAGATGGTGGTCTGGGTTGTTTCCCTCTCGACGATGAAGCTTATCCCCCACCGTCTCACTGCTGCGCTCTCACTTACCGGCATTCGGAGTTTGGCTGAAGTCAGTAACCTTTTGGGGCCCATCGTCCATCCAGTAGCTCTACCTCCGGCAAGAAACACGCAACGCTGCACCTAAATGCATTTCGGAGAGAACCAGCTATCACGAAGTTTGATTGGCCTTTCACCCCTATCCACAGCTCATCCCCTCCATTTTCAACTGAAGTGGGTTCGGTCCTCCACGACGTCTTACCGTCGCTTCAACCTGGCCATGGATAGATCACTTCGCTTCGGGTCTAGAACATGCGACTCATACGCCCTATTAAGACTCGCTTTCGCTACGGCTGCCCCTCACGGGTTAACCTCGCCACATATCACTAACTCGCAGGCTCATTCTTCAAAAGGCACGCTGTCACACCAACAAGGGTGCTCCAACGGTTTGTAAGCAAACGGTTTCAGGTACTATTTCACTCCCCTCCCGGGGTACTTTTCACCTTTCCCTCACGGTACTTGTCCGCTATCGGTCATCTGGGAGTATTTAGGCTTATCAGGTGGTCCTGACAGATTCACACGGGATTTCTCGGGCCCCGTGCTACTTGGGATACTCTCCGGACAGGCGACGACATTTCGACTACGGGGTTCGCACCCTCTGTGACTGGCCTTTCAAGACCATTCGTCTATATCGCGCTCATTGCCCTCACAGCTCGGTAGAACTGTACGGAAAGTCCCGCAACCCCGACCATGCAACTCCTACCGGATATCACACATGATCGGTTTGGCCTCTTCCGGTTTCGCTCGCCACTACTAACGGAATCGCTTTTGCTTTCTCTTCCTGTGGGTACTGAGATGTTTCACTTCCCCACGTTCCCTCTACCCGCCCTATATATTCAGGCGGGAGTCACCAGGTCACCCAAAGGGCCTGGCGGGGTTTCCCCATTCGGAGATCCTCGGATCACAGCTCTATTATCAGCTCCCCGAGGCTTATCGCAGATTTATACGTCCTTCTTCGGCTCCAGATGCCAAGGCATCCACCGTTTGCTCTTAGAATCTTGAAATCACATGAGATTGAATCGTTTCGCCTCCCCTAGAGGAGACAGAATTGACCAATGATCTATAAATAGATCTTTGTGATCCACCGGTAAACCGGTGAATCTAAGATGCTCGCGTCCACTGTGTAGTTCTCAATATACGGGCGGTACCCCACCACCATCCACAACAGGACGACGGAAAGGGTCCGACAAGAAACCAGACACACCCGAAAGGTGCGGCCCGGTCCCTCAGGACCCAACAGCGTGCAACATGCCCTCGACACACCAGACCACGTTCCCACCCCACAAGGAGGCGTACTAGCAGCCCGACACATCAGCCGGCATCAATGTCAATGTTCCACCCATGAGCGCCACCGCCAGAACAGATGCCTGACGCGTGACTTGGCACCATTGATCTCCCTGTATACAGAGGAGAGGCGCACATGCTCCTTAGAAAGGAGGTGATCCAGCCGCACCTTCCGGTACGGCTACCTTGTTACGACTTAGTCCTAATCACCGATCCCACCTTCGACAGCTCCTCCCTTGCGGTTAGGCCACTGGCTTCGGGTGTTACCGACTTTCATGACTTGACGGGCGGTGTGTACAAGGCCCGGGAACGTATTCACCGCAGCGTTGCTGATCTGCGATTACTAGCGACTCCGACTTCATGAGGTCGAGTTGCAGACCTCAATCCGAACTGAGACCGGCTTTTTGGGATTCGCTCCACCTTACGGTATCGCAGCCCTTTGTACCGGCCATTGTAGCATGCGTGAAGCCCAAGACATAAGGGGCATGATGATTTGACGTCATCCCCACCTTCCTCCGAGTTGACCCCGGCAGTCTCCTATGAGTTCCCACCATTACGTGCTGGCAACATAGAACGAGGGTTGCGCTCGTTGCGGGACTTAACCCAACATCTCACGACACGAGCTGACGACAACCATGCACCACCTGTATACCGACCTTGCGGGGCACACATTTCTGCATGTTTCCGGTATATGTCAAGCCTTGGTAAGGTTCTTCGCGTTGCATCGAATTAATCCGCATGCTCCGCCGCTTGTGCGGGCCCCCGTCAATTCCTTTGAGTTTTAGCCTTGCGGCCGTACTCCCCAGGCGGGGAACTTAATGCGTTAGCTGCGACACGGAGACCGTGGAATGGTCCCCACATCTAGTTCCCAACGTTTACGGCATGGACTACCAGGGTATCTAATCCTGTTCGCTCCCCATGCTTTCGCTCCTCAGCGTCAGTTACGGCCCAGAGATCTGCCTTCGCCATCGGTGTTCCTCCTGATATCTGCGCATTCCACCGCTACACCAGGAATTCCAATCTCCCCTACCGCACTCTAGTCTGCCCGTACCCACTGCAGACCCGAGGTTGAGCCTCGGGATTTCACAGCAGACGCGACAAACCGCCTACGAGCTCTTTACGCCCAATAATTCCGGACAACGCTTGCACCCTACGTATTACCGCGGCTGCTGGCACGTAGTTAGCCGGTGCTTTTTCTGCAGGTACCGTCACTTTCGCTTCTTCCCTACTAAAAGAGGTTTACAACCCGAAGGCCGTCATCCCTCACGCGGCGTTGCTGCATCAGGCTTTCGCCCATTGTGCAATATTCCCCACTGCTGCCTCCCGTAGGAGTCTGGGCCGTGTCTCAGTCCCAGTGTGGCCGGTCACCCTCTCAGGCCGGCTACCCGTCGTAGGCTTGGTGAGCCATTACCTCACCAACAACCTGATAGGCCGCGAGTCCATCCCCAACCGAAATTCTTTCCACGACCAGACCATGCGGCCAGTCGTCATATCCGGTATTAGCTACCATTTCTAGCAGTTATCCCAGAGTCGGGGGCAGGTTACTCACGTGTTACTCACCCGTTCGCCACTGATCCGCCAGAGCAAGCTCTGACATCACCGTTCGACTTGCATGTGTTAAGCACGCCGCCAGCGTTCGTCCTGAGCCAGGATCAAACTCTCCATAAATGCTTAAACGCACGACCACCCGAAAGCGATCGGCACATCTAAAGCCAGACGTGAACGGGAATCGAACACGAACCAGCAAGTTTGAAACCGACAGAACAAATCATTACTGACTTGCTTGTTTGTTTAAATGTATTCCAAAGGAATCCGAAACGAGCATCCGAAGGACACCCGCAACGGGCATTTGGCATTTGACATTGTGCACGCTGTTGAGTTCTCAAGGAACGGACGCTCCCGACACCGACCATCACAGCCAGCCATCGGAGCTCACACTCCACCGCTCCCCGTGGGAGTGATCCAGACCAGAAGGCCCAGCACTCACGTCAGAAGCAGAATCAGACCCTAGCTCAGTTGATGGTAAACACGCAACCCTTCAGGGCCACGGCAACTTCTGTTTCACCAGGATCCAGAACACCAGAACAGCTCCGGAAGCTTCTCAGCTCCCCGCCCGTTCCGGCGACAAGAGGAGACATTACGCGGACCACCCCACCCCCGCAAAACCACGCACATCCCGGGCGTGTCGCGACGGCCTGCCTCGACGGCATGGCGGCGGCCCCGGGGTGCGCCGCCATGCCGGTCAGTGGAAGAAGTGGCGCTCGCCCGTGAAGTACATGGCGACGCCTGCGGTGCGGGCGGCCTCGACGACCTCCTCGTCGCGCACGGATCCGCCGGGCTGGACCACGGCGCGGACGCCGGCGTCGAGCAGGACCTGCAGCCCGTCGGCGAACGGGAAGAAGGCGTCGGACGCCGCCACCGATCCGGACGCCCGGTCGCCCGCGCGCTGGACGGCGAGTTGGCACGAGTCCACCCGGTTGACCTGTCCCATGCCCACTCCCACGGACGCACCGTGGTGGGCGAGCAGGATCGCGTTCGACTTCACCGCCCGGCAGGCCTTCCACGCGAACTCGAGGTCCGCGAGCGTCTGGTCGTCCACGGGCTCGCCGGTCGCCAGGGTCCACGACGCCGAGAGGCGCGCGCCGTCGGTCGGGAACGCGTCACCGGACTGGACCAGGTACCCGCCCGAGATCTGCCGCGCCTCCAGGAGCTCGCGGTGGTAGCCCTCCGGGAGCGTCAGCAACCGCAGGTTCTTCTTCGTCTTCAGGAGCGTGAGCGCGGCGTCGTCGAACCCGGGGGCGACGAGGACCTCGGTGAAGATCTCCTTCACCGTCTCCGCCATCCCCAGGGTGACCGTGCGGTTCGCCGCGATGACGCCCCCGAACGCCGAGACCGGATCGCAATCGTGCGCGCTGCGGTGCGCGGAGGCGATCGCGTCCACCGCGCGGGGCGCTGCCACGGCGATGCCGCAGGGGTTCGCGTGCTTGATGATGGCGACCGCCGGCTCCGCGAAGTCGTAGGCGGCGCGGACCGCCGCATCCGCGTCGACGAAGTTGTTGTAGGACATCTCCTTGCCGTGCAGCTGCACCGCCTGGGCGATGCCCGCGCCGTCCGGCCGTCGGTAGAGCGCCGCGTCCTGGTGGGAGTTCTCGCCGTACCTGAGCACCTGGGCGAGCTCGCCCGCGACGTCCCAGCTGGTGGGCCAGGCGGGGGCATCCGGCTCGGAGGACCCCGTGCCGACGACCGTCGACCGGAAGTAGTCCGCGACGGCCCGGTCGTAGTCGGCCGTGTGCGCGAACGCCGCTGCCGCGAGACGTCGTCTCTGCTCGAGGGTGGTCCCCCCCTCGCGCACGGACGCGATCACCTCGCCGTAGCTCGACGGGGACACGACGATGGCCACGTTGGCATGGTTCTTGGCGGACGCGCGCACCATGGCGGGGCCGCCGATGTCGATCTGCTCGATCACGTCCGACGCGGGGGCTCCCGACGCCACCGTCTCCACGAACGGGTAGAGGTTCACGACCACGAGCTGGAACGGGGAGATGCCGAGCTCCGCGAGCTGCACCTCGTGCGACTCGAGCCGGAGGTCGGCGAGCAGACCGGCGTGCACCGCAGGATGCAGCGTCTTGACGCGTCCGTCCAGCGCCTCCGGGAATCCGGTCACGTCCTGCACCGGCGTGACCGGGAAGCCCGCGTCCGCGATGGTGCTGGCGGTGGATCCGGTGGAGACGATCTCGACCCCGGCCTCCACGAGCGCAGCGGCCAGCTCGAGCAGACCCGTCTTGTCGCTGACGGAGACGAGGGCGCGCGCCACCTCGATGCCGTCTCGATCGCGGAACAGGGACGGGTCGTGACGGGGTCCGCTCATGCCGGGGACAGCTCCTTGAGGTCGATGGTGCCGAGGGATATCGCGCGCACCGTGTCGACGAGGAGCCTGCGCTCCACGACCTTGATGCGCTCGTGCAGGGTGTGCTCGGTGTCGTCCGGCTCCACGGGCACGCGCTCCTGCGCGAGCACCGGCCCGGTGTCGACCCCGGTGTCGACGACGATGATGGAGGCCCCGGAGCTCGTGGCCCCGGCGGCGATGGCGTCCCGGACCGCGTGGGCCCCGGGGAACTCCGGGAGGTACGCCGGATGGGTGTTCACGATGTGGGGCGCGAAGGCCGCCACGGCGCGCGGCGGGAGGAGCCGCATGAATCCGCTGAGGACCACCAGGTCGGGCTCCCACCCGGCGATCGCCGCCGCCAGCTCGTCGCCCCAGGAGGCGCGATCGGGGAAGCTCGCGAACGGCACGGTGAAGGTGGGGATGCCCCGCTCCTCGGCGAAGCGGAGGCCGTCGGCGTCGCGATCGGCTCCCACCGCGATGACGCGCGCCGGGTACTCCGCGTGGTCGGCCGCCTCGAGGAGGGCGCGGAGGTTCGTCCCGCTGCCGGAGATGAGGACGACCACGTTGAGCACGCGCACAGCCTATCCGCGTCCCTCGGGGCTGCGCCGGACGAGGGGGGCCATGAGGCCCGAGACGAACATGCCCGCGACGGACGCCACGCCGAGCTCGAAGAACGCGACGAGGAGGATCCATCCGCCCGCCGGGCCGACGTCGGCCAGGCGCCCGGGTCCGGCGGCACCGCCGGAGAGGACCGCGAGCAGGGCGAGCACCCCCGCGCCGACGAGCCCCATGCCGAGACCCGCGACAAGGAACCACGGCCAGCGGCGCGCCTCGGGCTCGGGGATCCGGGCGACCCGCGGGGACAGCGCGACCGCGGCGACGAAGGACACGACGACCGGCACCAGGATCCCCAGGTACCCGAGGTCGAACGCACCCTGCGGCAGGATGCCCAGGACCGGGACGGACGGGATCGGGCCGACGGTCGTGCCGAGCGGTGAGACGGACGATCCGGTGCCGAGGGCGAAGCCGGGTCCGATGAGCCACGACGCAGCCCACATCACCAGGTTCGGCAGGAGCGCGATCTGTGCGAGCGTGAGGGCGACGCCGCCGACGATCCCCGTCTGCAGCGTCTCGTAGAGGGTGATCACGGTCGCGTACTGCAGACCGAGCAGCACCGCGACGACCACGGCGGAGATCGCGACGACGCCGAAGGCCGCGGCCGCTCCCCCGCGGACGGCCGTGGCCGCCACGGAGGCCGCGCCGTTAGGGAGGCGGTCGAGGGCATCGCGAACGCCCCGGATGGAACCGGCCGCCCGCCCGGACGACAGGGATCCCCACCACCTACGGGCCCGCGCGCGATCGGCGCGTGCGATGCCGCCGACGAGGAGGCCCAGCGCGAGGACCAGGGTCGGGAGGACGGTTCCGCGGACGACGGCCGGGGAGACGCCGTCATGCTGCGCCGCGAGCGCGAGGCCGAGGGACAGCACGGCGGTCGTGGCGACGGCGGAGAGCGCGCCGACGCCGGGGTGGTCGGTCTCGACGATGCGGCGGCCGGCGCGGATCCCGAGGAGCAGCGTGAGGAGCGCGAAGCCCAGGGGCGCCAGCGTGAGCACGAACGGCGCGTCGACGCCCGGAAGGCCGAGGGACGAGGCGAGCGACGGATCCAGCGACGCCGTGAGCGGCACACCATGACCGAGGAGCCACAGGTCGACCGCGGTGCGCGCGAAGACGCCCCAGTCGATCTGCAGGTCGTACTGGCCGGCCCACAACGCCGTGAGCGGCACGAGGGGCAGGGCGACGCCGACCCCCACCACCAGGAGCGCCTCGAGTGCCGCGAACAGGGCGGTTGCGTGTCGGTTCATGCCTCGACGACCCTACCGGCCGGGCCATGCGCGACCCGTCCGGTGCCGGGCGCGCCGGGGCATCCGCGGGTCGATCCGCACAGGGAGGACCCGGGAACGACGACGGCCCGCATCCACAGGGGATGCGGGCCGTCGTCGTGCGCTCGCGAGCGCGGGGTCGCTACAGGGCGGCGAAGACCTCGCGGAGGAGGTTCGCCGTCTCGGTCGGCGTCTTGCCGACCTTGACGCCGGAGGCCTCGAGGGCCTCCTTCTTGCCCTGGGCCGTCCCGCTGCCGCCGGAGACGATGGCGCCTGCGTGGCCCATGGTCTTGCCCTCGGGGGCGGTGAAGCCCGCGACGTACGCGACGACCGGCTTGGTGACGTGCGCCTTGATGTACTCGGCCGCGCGCTCCTCGGCGTCGCCGCCGATCTCGCCGATCATGACGATGGCGCGCGTCTCCGGATCGGCCTCGAACGCCTCGAGGGCGTCGATGTGCGTGGTGCCGATGATCGGGTCGCCGCCGATGCCGATGGCGGTCGAGATGCCCAGGTCGCGCAGCTCGAACATCATCTGGTACGTGAGGGTGCCCGACTTCGACACGAGGCCGATGGGGCCTGCCTCCGTGATGGTGGCGGGGATGATGCCGGCGTTCGACTTGCCGGGGCTGATGATGCCGGGGCAGTTCGGGCCGACGATGCGCGTCTTCCCGCCCGTGCTCTTGGCGTGCGACCAGAACTCGGCGGAGTCCTTGACGGGGATCCCCTCGGTGATGACGACCGCGAGCGGGATGGCCGCGTCGATCGCCTCCACCACCGCGCTCTTGGCGAAGGCCGGCGGGACGAAGATGACCGACACGTCGGCACCCGTCTCGGCCATGGCCTCGGCGACCGAGCCGAAGATCGGGAGCTCGACGCCCTCGATGGTGACCGTGCTGCCGGCCTTGCGCGGGTTGACGCCGCCGACGACCTTGCTGCCGGACGCGAGCATGCGGCCCGCGTGCTTGGTGCCCTCGGAGCCGGTGAGGCCCTGGACGATGATCCTGCTGTTCTCGTCGAGAAGAATCGACATCTATCTGTTCCTGTTCTCTCTCGGGAGTTAAGCGGCGGCCAGCTCGGCGGCCTTGTCGGCCGCCTCGTCCATGGTGCCGACGACGGTGACGAGCGGGTGGGCGCGCTCCTCGAGGATGCGGCGGCCCTCCTCGACGTTGTTGCCGTCGAGACGGACGACGAGCGGCTTGGTGGCGGCGTCGCCCAGCTTGTCGAGCGCGCCGACGATGCCGTTAGCGACCGCGTCGCACGACGTGATGCCGCCGAAGACGTTGACGAAGACGCTCGTGACCTGCTCGTCGCCGAGGATGACGTCGAGACCGGCGGCCATGACCTCGGCCGACGCTCCGCCCCCGATGTCGAGGAAGTTCGCCGGACGCACACCGCCGTGCTGCTCGCCGGCGTAGCTGACGACGTCGAGCGTCGACATGACGAGGCCCGCGCCGTTGCCGATGATGCCGACCTGGCCGTCGAGCTTCACGTAGTTGAGGTCGGACTCCTTGGCCTTGGCCTCGAGCGGGTCCGCGGCGGCCGCGTCCTCGAGGGCAGCGTGGCCCTCGTGGCGGAAGCCGGCGTTCTCGTCGAGCGTGACCTTGCCGTCGAGCGCGATGATGTCGCCCGACTCGGTGAGCACGAGCGGGTTGACCTCGACGAGGGTCGCGTCCTCGTCGCGGTAGACCCACCAGAGGCGCTCGAAGACGGGCGCGACCTTGGCGATGAGCTCCTCGGGGAACGAGGCGGCGCGCGCGATCTCCTCGGCCTTGGCGGCGTCGATGCCGGCGACCGGGTCGATCTCGATGCGGGCGAGCGCCTCGGGACGCGTGACCGCGAGCTCCTCGATCTCCATGCCGCCCTCGTAGCTGGCGAGGCAGAGGTAGGAGCGCTCGGCGCGGTCGAGGAGGATCGAGAAGTAGAACTCCTGCGCGATGCGGGCGCCGGCCGCGACCATCACGCGGTGCACGGTGTGGCCCTTGATGTCGAGTCCGAGGATGCCCTCGGCGGCCTCGAACGCCGCGTCGGCGCTCTGGGCGACCTTGACGCCTCCGGCCTTGCCGCGGCCGCCGGTCTTCACCTGCGCCTTCACGACCACGGTGCCGCCCAGCTTCTCGGCCGCGGCGCGCACCTCCTCGGCGGTGTCGGCGACGATCCCCGGGAGGACCGGGACGCCGTAGGACTCGAAGAGGTCCCTGGCCTGGTATTCGAAAAGATCCACGCGTGTCATCCCATCCGCACCCGCGCTCGGCGGTGATGTGCGTCGTTCGAGGCTGCGGTGCCACGACCGTCTGGCGGCGGCACCCGGTGTGTTGCGGCTGGCCGACGCGCCCGCCGCCCACCTGCGTGGGCCGACCCGCCGCGTCGACGACCGTGGAGAGCCTATCGGGTCGCGGGTCGGCCGACCCGGGTGGGGAGCGGCCGTGCGCCGATGCCCCCTGGGGAGGGAGACTGGCGGGATGAGCCCGAGGATGCATCCCGCGCGCCGGCGCGACGGGTCGATCCGGGACATCGCGGGCGAGGGCATCCTCCTGGCGGCGGGAGCGCGGGCGATCCTGCTGCAGGTCGCCGACCCGTCCGTCGCGCGCGGCGTCGCGGAGCACAGCGACTTCGCGACGCGCCCGCTCGACCGGCTCGAAGGCACGCTCGAATACATCTACGCCGTGGTGTTCGGCTCCCCCGAGGAAGTCGCGCGCGCACGGCGGATCGTCGGACGCGCGCACGCTCCGGTCCGGTCGGTGGTGCCCGCGGTGGACGGCTCCGCGCCGGCCTACTCCGCCTACGACCCGGAGCTGCAGCTCTGGGTGGCGGCGACGGTCTACCAGTCGGCCGTCACGATGTTCGAGCTCTGCTTCGGCCCGCTGCACGAGGAGGCCGCGGACAGGATCCACCGGCAGTACGCGGTCCTCGGCACGGCGCTGCAGGTGCCGGAGGGGATGTGGCCCGAGGACCGCGCGGCGTTCCGCGCCTACTGGGACGAGCGGATCGCGACGCTCGAGCCGACGGCGGATGCGCGTCGGATCGCCCGGACCCTGCTGGAGGGCCGCGGCGCGCCCGCGGCGGCCCGCGCGTTCATGCCGCTCCTCGCGCTGGTGACGGCCGGGCTCCTGCCGCCGCGGATCCGGGCCGGCTTCGGGATGCGGTGGGACGCGCGGATCGAGCGCCGCCACGCGCGCCTCCTCGCCCCCGTCCTCGCCGTGTACCGGGCGCTGCCGCGCGTCGTCCGCGAGGCGCCGCGCGCGATCGTCACCCGCAGGTACCTCCGCCGCGACGCCGGGTAGCCGTCGCCCGGCCGCTCCTGCACATGTGCACGGCCGCGGATCCCGTCCCCGGCTCGCCGACCTGCGTGCCGCGGCGCCGCGGTCGACCCGCATTGTGCGGCCATGACTCGGAACCCCTCGGACCCGCACCCCTCTCCTTCATCAGCGCGATCCACGAATGACCGCCCGCCCCGTCGTCCGCGCATCGCACGGCTCGTGTCGGCGCTCGTCGGCGTCGGCCTCGCGTTCGGGCTCGCGGCGAGCGCCGTGCCGCCCGCGCAGGCTATGAGCGCTGTCTCGCACGGAGTCGGCTTCGCATCGGGGCCGGATGGCCGCTGGCTGGGCTCGTACCGGATGGACGACGGTCGGCTCGGCTTCTGCATCGACGTCGGGCTCGCCGCGCCGCCCGGGCACGCGTACTCCCCGGTCGGGGACGCGGGTGCATCACCCGAGGACCGGGCACGGCTCGCCTACGTCTCGAGGCGCTGGGCCGGATCCGCGGATCCTGACACCGCCGCGGCGGGGCAGCTCGCCACGTGGAGCATCACGGGCCTCGGCGCGCACGACCTCTCCTGGTACGCGGCGCGCGCCGGCGATCACGCGGGCGCAGTCGAGTCCCGCGCGCGCGACATGCTGGCAGAGACCACGGCCCGCGCGTCGCGCTCGGTGTCCGCGTCCGCGACGGTGACCCTCGGCGACGACGGGCGCGGGTCCGTGCGCGTCGACCTGCGGGCCGACCTCGTGACGGGCTGGCCCGCGGACGTGCCGGCCGGATCCGAGACCGGCACCGTCACGCTCGACGGCGCCGTGTTCGACGACGGGAGCACGACCGCGCAGGTGGCGAACGGCGCAGCGGTGCCGCTGCGGGCGACCGGATCGTCGGCGGCGCTGCACGTGACGGCGAGCGCCGTCTTCTCCTCCCTCCCGTACGGCGACGCCCTCGACGCGGTGGGCGATGACGGGGCGTCGCAGCGGATGATCCTGGCCCGGCCCGCGGACGCCCGAGCGGAGGCGCGGGCGGACGCGCAGGCGCCGAGCCCGCTCCCCTTCGCCCCGCGTGTCGTCACGCGCACCTCGCGCGCCGTGGCGTCCGTCGGCGACGAGCTGACGGACTCGCTCCAGGTGTCCGCGGATCCCGCGGCGCCCGCCGAACATGGGAGACCGGCGACCTCGGCTGGCTGGGGGCTGACCCGCGGAGACGACGGGGCCCTGGTGCCCGTGCCCGTCACCGTCCGCAGCAGGCTCCTCGGCCCCTTCACGGAGCAGGTCGGACCCGAGCGCGAGGACATCCCCGCCGGCGCCCCGGAGGTCTGCGAGGTCGTGACCCGCATCGACCACGGCCCGGGGGACTACACCTCGCCCGCCTGCCGCCTCGCGGCCGGCGGCTTCTACACCTGGGTGGAGTCCATCTCACCCGAGGACACGGCCGTGCCAGCCGGGCGGGCACGGGTCCTGCCCTGGCAGTCGACCTTCGGCGCATCCACCGAGACGACGCAGGTCCCGCAGCCGCCGCGGATCACGACGACCATCGGGGCGTCGGAGATCACGACGGGCAGCTGCCAGACCGACACGCTGCACGCGACGTCGTTCGTCGGGGTGAGCCCCGTCCCCGTGCGCATCCGCCTCGCGGGTCCGTTCGCGACCGCGCCCGCCGAGGGCGAGGCGGTGGCCGTCCCGGAGGGTGGAGCCTCAGGAGGGCTGGAGTCCGACGTCGATGTCTCCGATGACGGGGATGCGACCACGCCCTGCATGCGCGTCCTGTCGCCCGGGTGGTACGTCGCCGTCCTCGACAGTCCGGGGCGTCCCGCCGGCGACACGGACGGGGCGGCCATCGCGCCGTTCGCCGACCACACGGCGCACGCGAGCGAGACCTTCCACGCGGGACCGCCGCCCGCCGTCGACGTCCCCGCATCGCATGGGCACGCCCAGCTGGCCATGACGGGCGGAGCACCGGGCATCGACGTGCCGGGACCCGGGGCGACGCAGCGGATCGGCGCGCTGCCGCTCGCGTGCGCCGCGACCGCCATCGGTGCGCTGGGTGTCGCCGGCATCGGCGTTCGTCACGCTGGACGCCGCCGCCGTGTCCCGGCTAGAGCTTCTCGATGGGCGCGATCTTGATGAGCAGCCGCTTGCGACCGGCCGGTCCGTCGAACTGCACCTCGGCGATGCGCTTGCGTCCCTCACCCGTGACGCCGGTCACGCGGCCGTCGCCGAAGTCGGTGTGGCGGATGCGGTCGCCGAACGCGAGCTCGAGGTCGCCGTTGTCGCGCACCTGGCCGGTGACCGTGTTGGCCCACTGGGTCTTGGGCCGGGGTGGCGGCGGCAGCGCCGGATCCTCGAAGCCGCTCGACGAGCGCGAGCGCGAGCCATACCCACCTCCCTCGCGCCGGGCGTTGAGGGCGCGGGGTTGGGTGCCACCGCGGGACGTGGCCATGCCGGGCGACTGCTTCCAGTCGATGAGCTCGGCGGGGATCTCCTGCAGGTACCGGCTGGGCATGGCGACGTTGACCTCGCCGAACTGGGCCCGTGTCATCGCCAGGGATATGAAGAGGCGCCGTCGAGCGCGCGTGATGCCGACGTAGAAGAGGCGCCGCTCCTCCGCCGGGCCGCCGGGCTCGTTGGCCGACATGCGGTGCGGCAGCAGGTCCTCCTCCACGCCGGTGAGGAAGACCGAGTCGTACTCCAGGCCCTTCGCCGTGTGGAGGGTCATGAGGGACACGGTGCCGCTCGAGTCGTCGAGCTCATCCGCCGCGGCGACGAGCGAGACCTCCGTCAGGAAGTCCACCAGCTGGCCCTCCGGGTTGTTGCGCGAGAACTCCTTCGTGACGGCGACGAGCTCCTCGACGTTCTCCGCGCGGGCCTCGTCCTGCGCGTCCTTGCTCGCCCGGAGCGCTTGCACCAGGCCGCTCTTCTCCAGCAGCGTGGTCACCAGGTCGCCGACGGAGGTGCGTCCCTCTGGGCGGTCGGGATCCAGCAGGAGCGCCACCTCGTCGAGCATGCGGGAGAGAGTGAGGATCGCCTGCGTCACCTTGGGCCCGAGTCCCAGCTCGGACGCACGGCGCATCGCCTCCCGGAAGGTGACGCCGTGCGACTCGGCGAAGTTCGCGAGGGCGGTCTCCGTGGCCGGGCCGATGCCGCGCTTCGGGGTGTTCAGGATGCGGCGCAGCGCCAGCACGTCCGCGGGGTTGGCGACGGCGATCAGGTACGCCATGGCGTCCTTGATCTCCGCCCGCTCGTAGAACTTCGTGCCGCCCATGATCCGGTAGGGCACGGCCGAGCGGATGAGGATCTCCTCGAGCGCTCGCGTCTGCGCGTTCGTGCGATAGAAGACCGCGATCTCCGAGTAGGCGGTGCCCTCCTCGTGCAGCTTCTGGATCTCGTCGGCGACGAACTGCGCCTCGTCGTGCCCCGAGTACCCCGTGAATCCGACGATCTTGTCGCCGTCGCCGATGGAGGTCCACAGCTTCTTGTCCTTGCGGTCGAAGTTGTTCGAGATGACGGCGTTGGCGGCGGTGAGTATGTTCTGGGTCGACCGGTAGTTCTGCTCGAGGAGCACGACCTTCGACTGCGGGAAGTCGCGCTCGAACTCGGTGATGTTGCGGATGTCGGCGCCGCGGAAGGCGTAGATGGACTGGTCGCTGTCGCCCACGACGGTGAGCGAGGCCCCGTCGATCCCGCCCATGCCGTTCGTGGACATGCGGGTGTCGACGGGCACGTCCTCGGGGGCCACGGCACGCGTCAGCTCGCGGATGAGCGAGTACTGGGCGTGGTTCGTGTCCTGGTACTCGTCCACGAGCACGTGCCGGAAGCGCCGCTGGTACAGCGCCGCCACCTTGGGGAAGGCGCGGAAGAGGTAGACGGTCTGGCCTATGAGGTCGTCGAAGTCGAAGGCGTTGGCGGCAGCGAGGGAGCGCGTGTACTGCCGGAAGATCTCCACGAACATGGCCTCGGCCGGATCGTTGAAGTTCGCCGTGCGCGCGAACGTGTCCGCGTCCGACAGCTCGTTCTTGAGCTTCGAGATGCGGCCCGACACCGACGAGACGGTGAAGCCGAGCGTGTCCGCGTCGAGCTGCTTGATGATCCGCTTGATGAGCACGCGGCTGTCGGCGGAGTCGTAGATGGTGAAGTTCTGCGTGAAGCCGAACGCCTCCGCCTCGCGTCGGAGGATGCGCACGCACGCGGAGTGGAAGGTCGAGATCCACATGCCCTCGGACGCCTGCCCGAGGAGCGACTCGACGCGCTCGCGCATCTCGGCGGCGGCCTTGTTCGTGAAGGTGATGGCGAGGATCTGGCTCGGCCACGCCTCCCGGGACTCGATGAGGCTCGCGATGCGGTGCGTGAGCACGCGCGTCTTGCCGGAACCGGCGCCCGCCACGATGAGCAGCGCGGGACCCCGGTAGACGACGGCCTCCCGCTGCTCCGGGTTGAGGCCCTCCAGCAGCGGATCCTCCGGAGCCCCCGGCCCTCCAGCGGCACCCGACCGGCCGTCGAGGATGATCGGCGTGCTGGAGGGGGAGATGGCGGCGGGGTCGGAACTCATGTCGGCATCGATCCTAGGCGCTGCCCCCGACGCGGAGTCGGGCGCCGACCGGAGCCGGTCGCCGACGCCGAGCCGGGCCCCGACGCGGAGCCGGGCCGGTGCGGACGCAAGGCCGGTGCGGACGCAGGGCCGTGCCGATGAGACGCGCCCTAGCTCCCCGCGGCCGAGGCCCTCTCCCCCACGAGCCGGACCGCGAGATCCGGATGGTCGACGAATACGCCGTCGACACCCGCGTCGAGAAGCCGACCCCAGTGCGTGCCGAAGTCGCCGTGCGCGGACTTCGCATCGGGGCTGCGGAGGGACCGGGGCAGGAACGCGTTCTCGGGGCGCAGCGTCCAGGTGAAGACGGACAGGCCGGCCCGGTGAGCGCGCTCGACGAGGTCGGACACGGGAGCGGACTCGTCAGCTGAGCCGAAGCCGTCGGCCCGGCAGATGCGCTCGACGCCCACGCTGATCCCATCCACCTCGGCGGCGAGCGCCGCGAGTCCCGCGTCGGTCAGCTGCTCCTCGAACGTGACGGCCGAGTCGCCGTGACGCGCGACCTCGTCGATCGCCGCGCCGCGCCCCTCGAGGAGGTACACGAGGCGCGCCGCGATGCCGTGCGCCCGGACGCCGAGGAGCGCGCTCCGCTCGAAGGACTCGATCGTGAGGCGCGACGCGTCGTCCGCCCACCCGTGCTCGCGGAGGTCGCGGGCGAGCAGCTCGTCGAGCGGCATGCCGAGCGCGGCGAAGTGCGTGGCGTGCTTGATCTCCGCGACCATGCCGAGCGGGCGACCGTGACGCGCCGACTCCTGGTCGATGATCCGCAGCAGGTCGGACAGGGAGAGCACGGTCTCCTCGTCGTCGTGGGCCGCGCTGTCCGGCCGGGCCGAGGGCACCCGCTCCCGGCAGCGGAGCGTGCGGATCTCGGCCCACGTCATGTCCTCCGTGAACCAGCCCGCGCGCTCCACGCCGTCGACGACGCGCGTGGCACGGCGGTCGGCGAACTCCGGGCGATCGGCGACGTCGGTCGTGCCCGACAGCTCGTTCTCGTGCCGGATGACGAGTACCCCGTCGGAGGAGGCGACGAGGTCGGGTTCGACGGCGTCCGCGCCCTGCGCGAAGCCGAGCCGCACGGCGGCGGCGGAGTGCTCGGGGCGGTAGCCGCTGGCTCCGCGATGGGCGATGACGAGGGGGCGGGGGCGAGGGGCGTGATCCACGCCGGGCACGCTACATGCGCCGGGTGGACGGCGAGCGCGTACTCATCTGAGGAAATGCACGGCCCACGCGAGTGGTCTCCCAGCCTGGCCAGCTAAATTGGTCATCAATCACGTTCAACCACCATTGAGAGTAGAAGGACCATGGCCAACCCCACGTTCTCCAACAACCCGGTCTTCAACGGCCGGGGTGCGACGCCCACGAGGGATGTGACCCCGGAGAGCCTCGACGAGCTGTACGCCCGCCCGTCCGCGACGGCCTCCGAGACCGACCGGATGACCTTCGAGGACACGACCGTCAAGACGGTCAGCCTGCTCGCCATCGTCGTCGTGCTCGGCGCCGTCGCGTGGCTCTCGGGCCCGCTCGCCCTCCCCCTCGCCATGCTCCGGCGCCATCGGCGGCCTCGTGCTCGGCCTCGTCAACTCCTTCAAGAAGGAGCCGTCCGTCCCGCTCATCGTCGCGTACGCCGCGTTCGAGGGGCTATTCGTCGGCGGCATCTCGCGCGTCTTCGACAGCCTCTACCCCGGCGTCGCCACCCAGGCCGTCCTCGGCACCGCGGGCCGTTCTTCGCAACCGTCCTCCTGCTCTTCCGCAGCGGCAAGATCCGCGCCTCCGCCAAGGCCACCAAGATCTTCATGATCGCCATGGTCGGCTACCTGGTGTTCTCGCTCGCCAACTTCGCGCTCACGGCCTTCGGGGTCTTCGACAGCCCGTTCGGCCTGCGCAGCGAGACCATCGCGGGCATCCCGCTCGGCGTCATCGTCGGTCTCTTCGTGGTGTTGCTGGCGTCGTACTCGCTGGTGCTCGACTTCGACTTCATCCAGCGCGGCGTCCGCGCCGGCGCTCCCCGCAAGTACGGCTGGACCGCGGCCTTCGGCCTCGTCGTCACCATCGTGTGGCTGTACGTCGAGCTGCTCCGCATCTTCGCGATCCTGCGCGGCAACAACTAGCACCACAGCAGGTCCCTGGCACAGCACCGCGGACCGGCAGCACGACGAAGGCCGCTCCCCTCGGGGAGCGGCCTTCGTCGTGTCAGCGCCGGAGCGCGAGCGGGAGGATCACTCCCACTCGATGGTGCCCGGCGGCTTGGACGTGACGTCGAGCACGACGCGGTTCACGCCGTCGACCTCGTTCGTGATGCGGTTCGAGATGCGCGCCAGCACGTCGTACGGCAGGCGGGTCCAGTCAGCGGTCATCGCGTCCTCGCTGGAGACGGGGCGCAGCACGATGGGGTGGCCGTAGGTGCGGCCGTCGCCCTGCACGCCGACCGAGCGCACATCCGCGAGCAGCACGACGGGGCACTGCCAGATCTCACTGTCGAGGCCCGCGGCGGTGAGCTCGGCGCGCGCGATGGCGTCCGCCTTGCGGAGCAGCTCGAGGCGCTCGGCCGTGACCTCGCCGACGATGCGGATGCCGAGGCCGGGCCCGGGGAACGGCTGGCGACCCACGATGACCTCGGGGAGGCCGAGCTCGCGGCCGATGGCGCGCACCTCGTCCTTGAACAGGGTGCGGAGCGGCTCGACGAGCTCGAACTTGAGGTCCTCGGGGAGGCCGCCGACGTTGTGGTGGCTCTTGATGTTCGCGGTGCCCGTGCCGCCGCCCGACTCCACCACGTCCGGGTAGAGCGTGCCCTGCACGAGGAACCGGATGGGCTCGCCGTCGGCCTTCGCCTCGAGCACGAGCGCCTCCGCGGCGCCCTCGAACGACCGGATGAACTCGCGGCCGATGATCTTGCGCTTGGCCTCAGGGTCCGTGACGCCCGCGAGTCCGTCGAGGAACTGGTCGGCCGCGTCGACCGTGACGAGGCGGACGCCCGTGGCGGCCACGTAGTCCTCCTCGACCTGGCGGCGCTCGTCCTGGCGGAGGAGGCCGTGGTCGACGAAGACGCAGGTGAGCTGGTCGCCGACCGCGCGGTGCACGATCGCCGCGGCGACCGCGGAGTCGACGCCGCCGGAGAGGCCGCAGATGACGCGGGCGTCGCCGACCTGGGCGCGGATCCGCTCGACCTGCTCGGCGATGACGTTGCCGCTGTTCCAGTCGCCGGGGATGCCGGCGGCGCGGTGCAGGAAGTTCTCGAGCACGGCCTGGCCGTGCGCGGAGTGCTTGACCTCGGGGTGCCACTGCACGCCGTAGAGGCGGCGCTCGTCGCTCGCGAAGGCGGCGACGGGCGTGGACGCGCTCGAGGCGAGGACCTCGAAGCCCTCGGGCGCCTTCGACACGGAGTCGCCGTGGCTCATCCACACGGTCTGGTCGTCGGGCTGGCCGTCGAGCAGGGTGCTGCCGGGCGTGAGCGTGACCGCGGTGGATCCGTACTCGCGCGCTCCCGTGTGCGCGACCTCGCCGCCGAGCGCGCGGGCCATGACCTGGAAGCCGTAGCAGATGCCGAGGACGGGGACGCCGAGCTCGAGGATCCCCTCGTCGAGGCCGGGCGAGCCCTCCTCGTAGACGCTGGACGGGCCGCCGCTGAGGACGATGCCGGACGGGTCCTTCGCGCGGATCTCCTCGGCCGTGATCGTGGACGGCACGATCTCCGAGTAGACGTTGGCCTCGCGGACGCGGCGGGCGATCAGCTGCGCGTACTGGGCGCCGAAGTCGACGACGAGGACGGGGCGCTGGTTCGTGGGGTTGTCGACGCTCAAGGGGTGGCCTCCGTGGTGGTGGTCGGGTCGATGGGTCGGGGGTCCGCGTCGTCGCGGTCGTCGCGGTCGTCGCGGTCGTCGCGGTCGTCGCGGTCGTCGCGGTCGTCGCGGTCGTCGGCGGACGTGCTCGCACGGCGGGGAGCCTCGAGCTTCGCGATGACCTCCCGCACCCGGCGGGCGATGCGCGCCTCGACGACCGCGACGACCGCGACGACCGCGACGACCGCGACGACCGCGACGACGCGGACCCCCGACCCATCGACCCGACCACCACCACGGAGGCCACCCCTTGAGCGTCGACAACCCCACGAACCAGCGCCCCGTCCTCGTCGTCGACTTCGGCGCCCAGTACGCGCAGCTGATCGCCCGCCGCGTCCGCGAGGCCAACGTCTACTCGGAGATCGTGCCGTCCACGATCACGGCCGAGGAGATCCGCGCGAAGGACCCGTCCGGCATCGTCCTCAGCGGCGGCCCGTCCAGCGTCTACGAGGAGGGCTCGCCCGGCCTCGACGAGGGGATCCTCGAGCTCGGCGTCCCCGTCCTCGGCATCTGCTACGGCTTCCAGGTCATGGCCCGCGCGCTCGGCGGCGAGGTCGCGCACACGGGAGCGCGCGAGTACGGATCCACCGCGGTCACGCTCACGCCCGGCAGCACCCTGCTCGACGGCCAGCCCGACGACCAGACCGTGTGGATGAGCCACGGCGACTCCGTGTCGAAGGCGCCCGAGGGCTTCGAGGTCCTCGCCTCGAGCGCGTCCACGCCCGTCGCCGCCTTCGCGAGCGACGAGCGCCGCCTCTACGGCGTGCAGTGGCACCCCGAGGTCAAGCACTCCGCGCACGGCCAGGCCGTGCTCGAGAACTTCCTGCACCGCGCCGCCGGCATCCCCGGCGACTGGAACAGCGGCAACGTCATCGCCGAGCAGGTCGAGCGGATCCGCGCCCAGGTCGGCGACGCCCGCGTCATCTGCGGCCTCTCCGGCGGCGTCGACTCCGCGGTCGCCGCGGCGATCGTGCACCGCGCGGTCGGCGACCAGCTCACCTGCGTCTTCGTCGACCACGGCCTCCTCCGCCAGGACGAGCGCCGCCAGGTCGAGGAGGACTACGTGGCCGCCACGGGCGTCCGCCTCGTCACGGTCGACGCGGCCGACCAGTTCCTCGACGGACTCGCGGGCGTCACGGACCCTGAGGCCAAGCGCAAGATCATCGGCCGCGAGTTCATCCGGTCGTTCGAGGGCGCCGCGGAGGCGCTCGTGCTCGAGGCGAAGGCCGACGGCGAGCCCATCCGGTTCCTCGTGCAGGGCACGCTCTACCCGGACGTGGTGGAGTCGGGCGGCGGCACGGGCACCGCGAACATCAAGAGCCACCACAACGTCGGCGGCCTCCCCGAGGACCTCAAGTTCGAGCTCGTCGAGCCGCTCCGCACCCTGTTCAAGGACGAGGTGCGCGCCATCGGCCGCGAGCTCGGCCTCCCCGAGGTCATCGTGGGTCGCCAGCCGTTCCCCGGGCCCGGCCTCGGCATCCGCATCGTCGGCGAGGTCACGGCCGAGCGCCTCGAGCTGCTCCGCAAGGCGGACGCCATCGCGCGCGCCGAGCTCACCGCCGCGGGCCTCGACAGTGAGATCTGGCAGTGCCCCGTCGTGCTGCTCGCGGATGTGCGCTCGGTCGGCGTGCAGGGCGACGGCCGCACCTACGGCCACCCCATCGTGCTGCGCCCCGTCTCCAGCGAGGACGCGATGACCGCTGACTGGACCCGCCTGCCGTACGACGTGCTGGCGCGCATCTCGAACCGCATCACGAACGAGGTCGACGGCGTGAACCGCGTCGTGCTCGACGTCACGTCCAAGCCGCCGGGCACCATCGAGTGGGAGTGATCCTCCCGCTCGCGCTCCGGCGCTGACACGACGAAGGCCGCTCCCCGAGGGGAGCGGCCTTCGTCGTGCTGCCGGTCCGCGGTGCTGTGCCAGGGACCTGCTGTGGTGCTAGTTGTTGCCGCGCAGGATCGCGAAGATGCGGAGCAGCTCGACGTACAGCCACACGATGGTGACGACGAGGCCGAAGGCCGCGGTCCAGCCGTACTTGCGGGGAGCGCCGGCGCGGACGCCGCGCTGGATGAAGTCGAAGTCGAGCACCAGCGAGTACGACGCCAGCAACACCACGAAGAGACCGACGATGACGCCGAGCGGGATGCCCGCGATGGTCTCGCTGCGCAGGCCGAACGGGCTGTCGAAGACCCCGAAGGCCGTGAGCGCGAAGTTGGCGAGCGAGAACACCAGGTAGCCGACCATGGCGATCATGAAGATCTTGGTGGCCTTGGCGGAGGCGCGGATCTTGCCGCTGCGGAAGAGCAGGAGGACGGTTGCGAAGACGGCCGCGGTGCCGAGGACGGCCTGGGTGGCGACGCCGGGGTAGAGGCTGTCGAAGACGCGCGAGATGCCGCCGACGAATAGCCCCTCGAACGCGGCGTACGCGACGATGAGCGGGACGGACGGCTCCTTCTTGAAGGAGTTGACGAGGCCGAGCACGAGGCCGCCGATGGCGCCGAGCATGGCGAGGGGGAGGGCGAGCGGGCCCGAGAGCCACGCGACGGCGCCGAGCACGACGACGATGGCGAGCAGGCTGACCGTCTTGACGGTCGTGTCCTCGAAGGTCATCCGGTCGGTCTCGGAGGCCGTCGCGGACGGGCGGGCGTACAGCTCGTCGAGGCTCTCCGGGGTCACATCCCTCGTGGGCGTCGCACCCCGGCCGTTGAAGACCGGGTTGTTGGAGAACGTGGGGTTGGCCATGGTCCTTCTACTCTCAATGGTGGTTGAACGTGATTGATGACCAATTTAGCTGGCCAGGCTGGGAGACCACTCGCGTGGGCCGTGCATTTCCTCAGATGAGTACGCGCTCGCCGTCCACCCGGCGCATGTAGCGTGCCCGGCGTGGATCACGCCCCTCGCCCCCGCCCCCTCGTCATCGCCCATCGCGGAGCCAGCGGCTACCGCCCCGAGCACTCCGCCGCCGCCGTGCGGCTCGGCTTCGCGCAGGGCGCGGACGCCGTCGAACCCGACCTCGTCGCCTCCTCCGACGGGGTACTCGTCATCCGGCACGAGAACGAGCTGTCGGGCACGACCGACGTCGCCGATCGCCCGGAGTTCGCCGACCGCCGTGCCACGCGCGTCGTCGACGGCGTGGAGCGCGCGGGCTGGTTCACGGAGGACATGACGTGGGCCGAGATCCGCACGCTCCGCTGCCGGGAGCGGGTGCCCTCGGCCCGGCCGGACAGCGCGGCCCACGACGACGAGGAGACCGTGCTCTCCCTGTCCGACCTGCTGCGGATCATCGACCAGGAGTCGGCGCGTCACGGTCGCCCGCTCGGCATGGTCGCGGAGATCAAGCACGCCACGCACTTCGCCGCGCTCGGCATGCCGCTCGACGAGCTGCTCGCCCGCGACCTCCGCGAGCACGGGTGGGCGGACGACGCGTCGCGCCTCACGATCGAGTCCTTCGAGCGGAGCGCGCTCCTCGGCGTCCGGGCGCACGGCATCGCGGCGCGCCTCGTGTACCTCCTCGAGGGGCGCGGCGCGGCGATCGACGAGGTCGCGCGTCACGGCGACTCGGCCGTCACGTTCGAGGAGCAGCTGACCGACGCGGGACTCGCGGCGCTCGCCGCCGAGGTGGATGGGATCAGCGTGGGCGTCGAGCGCATCTGCCGGGCCGACGGCTTCGGCTCAGCTGACGAGTCCGCTCCCGTGTCCGACCTCGTCGAGCGCGCTCACCGGGCCGGCCTGTCCGTCTTCACCTGGACGCTGCGCCCCGAGAACGCGTTCCTGCCCCGGTCCCTCCGCAGCCCCGATGCGAAGTCCGCGCACGGCGACTTCGGCACGCACTGGGGTCGGCTTCTCGACGCGGGTGTCGACGGCGTATTCGTCGACCATCCGGATCTCGCGGTCCGGCTCGTGGGGGAGAGGGCCTCGGCCGCGGGGAGCTAGGGCGCGTCTCATCGGCACGGCCCTGCGTCCGCACCGGCCTTGCGTCCGCACCGGCCCGGCTCCGCGTCGGGGCCCGGCTCGGCGTCGGCGACCGGCTCCGGTCGGCGCCCGACTCCGCGTCGGGGGCAGCGCCTAGGATCGATGCCGACATGAGTTCCGACCCCGCCGCCATCTCCCCCTCCAGCACGCCGATCATCCTCGACGGCCGGTCGGGTGCCGCTGGAGGGCCGGGGGCTCCGGAGGATCCGCTGCTGGAGGGCCTCAACCCGGAGCAGCGGGAGGCCGTCGTCTACCGGGGTCCCGCGCTGCTCATCGTGGCGGGCGCCGGTTCCGGCAAGACGCGCGTGCTCACGCACCGCATCGCGAGCCTCATCGAGTCCCGGGAGGCGTGGCCGAGCCAGATCCTCGCCATCACCTTCACGAACAAGGCCGCCGCCGAGATGCGCGAGCGCGTCGAGTCGCTCCTCGGGCAGGCGTCCGAGGGCATGTGGATCTCGACCTTCCACTCCGCGTGCGTGCGCATCCTCCGACGCGAGGCGGAGGCGTTCGGCTTCACGCAGAACTTCACCATCTACGACTCCGCCGACAGCCGCGTGCTCATCAAGCGGATCATCAAGCAGCTCGACGCGGACACGCTCGGCTTCACCGTCTCGTCGGTGTCGGGCCGCATCTCGAAGCTCAAGAACGAGCTGTCGGACGCGGACACGTTCGCGCGCACGGCGAACTTCAACGATCCGGCCGAGGCCATGTTCGTGGAGATCTTCCGGCAGTACACGCGCTCCCTCGCTGCCGCCAACGCCTTCGACTTCGACGACCTCATAGGCCAGACCGTCTACCTCTTCCGCGCCTTCCCCAAGGTGGCGGCGCTGTACCAGCGGCGCTTCCGGCACGTGCTCGTGGACGAGTACCAGGACACGAACCACGCCCAGTACTCGCTCATCCGCGAGCTGACGCGTGCCGTGGCCCCCGAGGACGTGCCCGTCGACACCCGCATGTCCACGAACGGCATGGGCGGGATCGACGGGGCCTCGCTCACCGTCGTGGGCGACAGCGACCAGTCCATCTACGCCTTCCGCGGCGCCGACATCCGCAACATCACCGAGTTCGAGCGCGACTTCCCGCAGTCGAAGGTCGTGCTCCTCGAGCAGAACTACCGGTCGACCCAGAACATACTCACCGCCGCCAACGCCGTCATCTCGAACAACTTCGACCGCAAGGACAAGAAGCTGTGGACCTCCATCGGCGACGGCGACAAGATCGTCGGATTCACGGGGTACTCGGGGCACGACGAGGCGCAGTTCGTCGCCGACGAGATCCAGAAGCTGCACGAGGAGGGCACCGCCTACTCGGAGATCGCGGTCTTCTATCGCACGAACGCGCAGACGCGAGCGCTCGAGGAGATCCTCATCCGCTCGGCCGTGCCCTACCGGATCATGGGCGGCACGAAGTTCTACGAGCGGGCGGAGATCAAGGACGCCATGGCGTACCTGATCGCCGTCGCCAACCCCGCGGACGTGCTGGCGCTGCGCCGCATCCTGAACACCCCGAAGCGCGGCATCGGCCCGGCCACGGAGACCGCCCTCGCGAACTTCGCCGAGTCGCACGGCGTCACCTTCCGGGAGGCGATGCGCCGTGCGTCCGAGCTGGGACTCGGGCCCAAGGTGACGCAGGCGATCCTCACTCTCTCCCGCATGCTCGACGAGGTGGCGCTCCTGCTGGATCCCGACCGCCCAGAGGGACGCACCTCCGTCGGCGACCTGGTGACCACGCTGCTGGAGAAGAGCGGCCTGGTGCAAGCGCTCCGGGCGAGCAAGGACGCGCAGGACGAGGCCCGCGCGGAGAACGTCGAGGAGCTCGTCGCCGTCACGAAGGAGTTCTCGCGCAACAACCCGGAGGGCCAGCTGGTGGACTTCCTGACGGAGGTCTCGCTCGTCGCCGCGGCGGATGAGCTCGACGACTCGAGCGGCACCGTGTCCCTCATGACCCCTCCACACGGCGAAGGGCCTGGAGTACGACTCGGTCTTCCTCACCGGCGTGGAGGAGGACCTGCTGCCGCACCGCATGTCGGCCAACGAGCCCGGCGGCCCGGCGGAGGAGCGGCGCCTCTTCTACGTCGGCATCACGCGCGCTCGACGGCGCCTCTTCATATCCCTGGCGATGACACGGGCCCAGTTCGGCGAGGTCAACGTCGCCATGCCCAGCCGGTACCTGCAGGAGATCCCCGCCGAGCTCATCGACTGGAAGCAGTCGCCCGGCATGGCCACGTCCCGCGGTGGCACCCAACCCCCGCGCCCTCAACGCCCGGCGCGAGGGAGGTGGGTATGGCTCGCGCTCGCGCTCGTCGAGCGGCTTCGAGGATCCGGCGCTGCCGCCGCCACCCCGGCCCAAGACCCAGTGGGCCAACACGGTCACCGGCCAGGTGCGCGACAACGGCGACCTCGAGCTCGCGTTCGGCGACCGCATCCGCCACACCGACTTCGGCGACGGCCGCGTGACCGGCGTCACGGGTGAGGGACGCAAGCGCATCGCC